>NZ_JAAQOK010000039.1:0-48261 GCF_011683705.1 Enterobacter sp. 725m/11
TCCGTCGTCGGCAGCGTCAGATGTGTATAAGAGACAGAATGAATTGAGCCCTGCTTAAGTAAAATTGAGAAAAATAAAACGCAGGCTATTTTATTTAGCCTGCGAATGGTTTTCAGAGCAGAAGAGGAAGCGTGGCGCTGGCCGTTTGCTGGCTGACGTCAGCGTAATGACCATCCATCGCAATCATGGATGTCGTAAGTAATTCGACCAGCAGCATCACCCCAACTTTGGCATTGAGCGCGCCCGCGCTAAGAGGGCCTTCTGGCTTGGCGGCCACCAGCAGCATATCGCTAAGAGACGCCAGCGGGCTGCGGGGCGTGTTGCTGAGCGCCAGAACCTTCACCCCGCGCTTGCGGGCAAGTTTCACCACGTGAAGTAAATCTCGCGTTGAACCGGAGCTGGAGATCGCCACCACCAGCGTCTCTGCCGAAAGCGTGGTCGCATTCATGGCTGCGCGGTGCATATCGCTAAACAGCTGTGCGGATTTACCCAGCCTTAATAACTTGTAATGCAGATACTCCCCGAGGATTGCGCTGGCCGCGACGCCATAAATCTGCACGGACTGCGCCTGATGCAGCGCCAGTGCGGCTTTTTCAAGCAGCGCGCGGTCGAGGAGTCTCGCGGTATCCTGTAAAGCCTGCACCGATTCATCCACCACGCTGTCAATCTCATCCCCCGCCTGACGTGCGGGCTGCCCCTGCTGAATATCCAGCGCCAGCGCCATTTTGAATTCGTTATACCCCTTACACCCGAGCGTCCGGCAAAGACGCGTCACGCTGGCCTCGCTGGTGTGGCTCTCTCGCGCCAGTTCGGTGATGGTCAGGTAGAGCACCCGGGCAGGGTCGCTGAGGACAAACTCACCGAGTTTTTGTTGCGTTGGGCTGTACCCGGAAGCCTCCTGGCGGAGCTTCAGCAGCAGGTTTTCATGGTCCGACATGCCACGTCCTTAATGTGTTTCATTGCGACTAGTGTGGCGGAAAGCGGGGGAAAGATGCCAGTCATTTTAAAAAAGTATGATCGGCCTCCTGGTTTGCGATGATAATTTTCACTATAAAATATTTATATGGTAAAAATTTTCATCTTTTAATGGGGGGATGAAAAAATGATGCAAATATTCAGTGGCGCTTCGTCGGGTGGATGGTTTGAAAAAGCGCAGCGCTTTGGCAAATCCTTTATGTTGCCTATCGCCGTATTGCCCGCGGCGGGTCTGCTGCTCGGTATCGGCGGGGCGTTATCGAACCCTAATACGCTGGCGGCCTATCCGTTTTTAGATGTGGGCTGGCTACAGGCCATTTTCACCATCATGAGCAGTGCGGGTTCGATTGTGTTTGCGAACCTCTCGGTGCTGTTTGCGGTTGGGGTGGCCGTCGGGCTGGCAAAAAACGATAAGGGCACGGCGGGGCTGGCAGCGCTACTCGCGTTTCTGGTGATGAACGCCACCATCAACGCGCTGCTGATCCTCACCGGCAAACTGGCGCACGAGAACCCGGGCGCTGTAGGGCAGGGCATGACGCTGGGTATTCAGACGCTGGAAACCGGGGTGTTTGGCGGCGTGGTGATTGGTCTCGTGACCTGCGCGCTGCATCATCGGTTTAACAAGATAGCGCTTCCGCAGTTCCTGGGCTTTTTTGGCGGCTCGCGCTTTGTCCCGATTATCAGCTCGCTGGCGGCGATACTCGTTGGCGCGATCATGACCGTGGTCTGGCCGCATTTCCAGAAGCTTATTTTTGGTCTGGGCGGGCTGGTGGATGCCACCGGTTATCTTGGCACGCTGCTGTACGGCTTTATTTTGCGCATGCTTGGCCCGTTTGGTCTGCACCACATCTTCTATCTGCCGTTCTGGACCACCGCGCTCGGCGGCAGCGAGATCGTCAACGGCCACCTGGTTGAGGGCACGCAGCGGATCTTCTTCGCTCAGCTCGCCGACCCGAACACGCAGCATTTCTATGAAGGCACGTCACGCTTCATGTCCGGGCGCTTTATCACGATGATGTTTGGCCTGCTTGGTGCCTGCCTGGCGATGTACCACACGGCGAAACCGGAGAACAAAAAGCGCGTTGCCGGGCTGCTGCTCTCCGCGGCGTTAACCTCATTCCTGACGGGAATTACCGAGCCCATCGAGTTCTCCTTCCTGTTCATTGCCCCGGTGCTCTACGTCATTCACGCGCTGTTTGACGGGCTGGCGTTTATGCTCGCGCACATGCTGCACATCACCATCGGGCAGACCTTCTCCGGTGGTTTTATTGACTTCGTGCTGTTCGGCATTTTGCAGGGGGAGGCCAAAACCAACTGGATGTTCGTTCCGCTGGTCGGCGTGCCGTGGTTCTTCCTCTACTACTTCACTTTCCGCTACCTGATTAACCGCTTTGATTTCGCCACGCCGGGCCGTGAAAAGGAGGCGATGGTGGATGACGTCAGCCTGCCGCAAAGCGAGCGCGCTGCGGCGGTGATCGCCGGGTTGGGAGGAAAAGACAATCTGGAAGAGGTGGACTGCTGCGCCACGCGGCTTCGCGTGACGGTCAAAGACGGCAGCAAAGTGAATGACGCGGCGCTGAAAGCCACCGGCGCGCGCGGCGTTATCGTGCGCGGTAACGGTGTACAGGTCATTTATGGCCCGCACGTCACGATTATCAAAAACGAAGTGGAAGAGATTTTATCGTAATGAAAAATGTACTGGATAACCTGAAGGGAAAACTGGTCGTCTCCTGTCAGGCGCTGGAAAACGAACCGCTGCACAGCCCGTTTATCATGTCGCGAATGGCGCTGGCGGCGGCACAGGGTGGAGCCTTCGCCATTCGCGCCAACAGCGTGGTAGATATCGAGGCCATTAAACAGCAGGTGTCTTTACCGGTTATCGGCATCATCAAACGGGACTATCCAGGGAGCGAAGTATTTATCACCGCTACGATGAAAGAGGTGGATGAGCTCATGGCCGTCTCTCCGGAAATCATTGCCCTTGATGCGACGGCGCGGGAACGTCCTGGCGGTGAATCCCTGGAAACACTGGTCACGGCCATCCGCTCACGTTACCCCTCGGTACTGCTGATGGCAGATATTTCCACCGTAGACGAAGCCGTGACGGCGCAGACGCTTGGCTTTGACTGCGTCGGTACCACGCTGTACGGCTATACGGCGGAAACGGCAGGCCATACGCTTCCGGAGAATGACTGTGCGTTCCTGAAAGCGGTGCTGGCGGCCGTGACGGTCCCCGTGGTTGCCGAAGGCAACGTGGATACGCCCGAGCGCGCGGCCCGGTGTCTGGCGCTGGGCGCGCATACGGTCGTTGTCGGCGGGGCGATCACCCGCCCACAGCAAATTACCGCGCGCTTTATGGCGGCGATTAGCGCGCAAAGCACCGATGGAGCATGACCATCCGACGGGGATCTGCGATACTTATCGTTTATCCCCTTTACTGAGATGACTATGCAGTACCCGATTAACGAGATGTTCCAGACCCTGCAAGGCGAGGGTTACTTTACCGGCGTTCCCGCTATCTTTATTCGTTTACAGGGATGCCCGGTTGGCTGTGCCTGGTGTGATACCAAACATACGTGGGATAAGCTCGCAGATCGGGAAGTGTCGCTGTTTAGCATTCTGGCGAAAACCAAAGAGAGCGATAAGTGGGGCGCGGGCAGTGCAGAAGACCTGCTGGCCATTATTGGTCGCCAGGGCTGGACGGCTCGCCACGTCGTCATCACCGGCGGCGAACCTTGCATTCACGATCTGACGCCGCTGACCGAGCTGCTCGAAAAGAACGGCTACAGCTGCCAGATTGAGACCAGCGGCACCCATGAAGTGCGCTGCTCGCACACCACCTGGGTGACGGTATCGCCAAAAGTGAATATGCGTGGCGGGTATGACGTGCTGTCTCAGGCGCTGGAGCGCGCGGATGAAATTAAGCATCCGGTAGGACGCGTACGTGATATCGAAGCGCTGGATGAACTGCTGGCAACGCTGACGGATGAGAAGCAGCGGGTAATCGCCCTGCAGCCGATCAGCCAGAAAGAGGATGCGACGCGCCTGTGCATTGAAACCTGCATTGCGCGCAACTGGCGGCTGTCGATGCAGACGCACAAGTATCTGAATATTGCCTAGAAAAAAGCCCGGTTTTGCCGGGCTTTTTTTTACTCTCCGCGATACACGCAGCCTGCCGTGCAGGTTTCTTTGATCATCACCGCGCTCAGCAGCGGTACCAGCGGCTTCATCTGATCCCAGATCCATTTTGCCAGCACTTCGCTGGTCGGGTTTTCCAGGCCCGGAATATCGTTGAGATAGTAGTGATCCAGACGATCGTAGATCGGCTTAAACGCGGCCTTCAGCTCGGCAAAGTCCATGATCCAACCGGTATGCGGATCAACTTCACCGGTGATCTCAAGACGCACCATAAACGAATGCCCGTGCAGGCGGCCGCATTTATGTCCTGCAGGAACGTGCGGAAGGTGGTGGGCGGCTTCGAAGGTGAAATCTTTAAACAGTGTGGTGGACATGATCGCTCTCAGTAATGCGGAAAAAACCGCCGCATAGTACCGGAAAGCACAATTTTTAGCATTAACTAAAACGGCTCTGAACGGTGAACGCCCGGTATTCAGGGTGATTATTGGTTTTTATTCTTTTATTTCAAATGGTTATTCAATCGTTTTTATCGCTAAGAACGATAACTAAAACAGGTTAGTCCATTTGGTTATTTATTATTTCCATCCCTTCTTTAATTGTTATTATCCACGCCGTTAACCTTATCTTCAGTTTGGATTTATTCGCTTAAAGTCCGCTTGGCTACTGGAACATAACGACGCATGACAACACAGGCCCCACCTTCAAATTTGCTTCCCCTTAACCCGGAGCAACTGGCGCGCCTTCAGGCTGCCACCTCTGATTTTTCTCCCACTCAGCTTGCCTGGGTCTCCGGTTATTTCTGGGGAATGCTCAACCAGCAGCCTGGCGCGGTGGCTGGCGCACCGGCAACGGCCGTGGAAATTCCTGCCATTACGCTGATTAGCGCCTCGCAGACGGGCAACGCCCGCCGCGTGGCCGAAGCGCTGCGTGATGATCTGCTGGCCGCCAAACTGAACGTGAACCTGGTCAACGCCGGGGATTATAAATTCAAACAAATCGCGTCAGAAAAACTGCTGGTGATGGTCGCCTCGACCCAGGGTGAAGGTGAACCCGCTGAAGAAGCGGTGGCGCTGCATAAGTTCCTGTTCTCGAAAAAAGCGCCGAAGCTGAACGGCACGGCGTTTGCCGTCTTTGGCCTGGGCGATACCTCCTATGAATTCTTCTGCCAGTCCGGTAAAGATTTCGACAGCAAGCTGGCGGAGCTGGGCGCGGAGCGCCTGCTGGACCGCGTGGACGCGGATGTGGAATACCAGACTGCCGCCGCTGAATGGCGTGCGCGCATCGTTGAGGTATTGAAAGCCCGCGTCCCGAAAGAGACGCCAGCACAGGCCGCGGTGACCGCTGCGGGCACCGTCAATGAGATCCACACCAGCCCGTACACCAAAGAGTCGCCGCTGACGGCGAGCCTGTCGGTGAACCAGAAAATTACGGGCCGCGACTCGGAAAAAGACGTGCGCCATATTGAAATCGATCTTGGCGACTCCGGCCTGCGCTATCAGCCTGGCGATGCGCTGGGCGTCTGGTATCAGAACGATCCGGCGCTGGTGAAAGAGTTGGTGGAACTGCTGTGGCTGAAGGGTGACGAGCCCGTCACCGTTGACGGCAAAACCCAGCCACTTTCAGAGGCGCTGCAGTGGCATTTCGAGCTGACGGTGAACACCCCGAATATCGTCGAGAATTATGCCACCCTAACGCGCAGCGAATCCCTGCTGCCGCTGGTGGGCGACAAAGCGAAGCTGCAGCATTACGCCGCGACGACGCCGATTGTCGATATGGTGCGTTTCTCTCCGGCACAGCTGGATGCCGATGCGCTGATCGGTCTGCTGCGTCCGCTGACCCCACGCCTGTACTCTATTGCCTCTTCCCAGGCGGAAGTGGAAAGCGAAGTTCACGTTACCGTCGGCGTGGTGCGCTACGACATCGAAGGCCGCGCCCGCGCGGGTGGGGCATCAAGCTTCCTGGCGGACCGCGTGGAAGAAGAGGGCGAGGTGCGCGTCTTTATCGAGCACAACGACAACTTCCGCCTGCCGGCGAACCCGGAGACGCCGGTGATCATGATTGGCCCGGGCACCGGCATCGCGCCGTTCCGCGCCTTTATGCAGCAGCGTGCCGCGGACGACGCGCCGGGTAAAAACTGGCTGTTCTTTGGCAACCCGCACTTTACCGAAGATTTCCTCTACCAGGTTGAGTGGCAGCGCTACGTCAAAGAGGGCCTACTGACCCGCATCGATCTGGCCTGGTCCCGCGATCAGAAAGAAAAAGTATACGTACAAGACAAACTGCGCGAACAGGGCGCAGAGCTGTGGCGCTGGATCAATGACGGTGCCCACATTTATGTCTGCGGCGACGCCAATCGCATGGCGAAAGACGTTGAGCAGGCACTGCTGGAAGTGATTGCCGAATTCGGCGGTATGGATGCCGAAGCGGCGGATGAATTTTTAAGTGAGCTGCGCGTTGAGCGCCGTTATCAGCGAGATGTCTACTAATGAGCGAAAAACATCCAGGGCCACTGGTGGTCGAAGGTAAACTGACAGACGCCGAGCGCATGAAGCTGGAAAGCAACTATCTGCGCGGCACCATTGCTGAAGATCTGAATGACGGTCTGACCGGCGGTTTCAAAGGCGACAACTTCCTGCTGATCCGTTTCCACGGCATGTATCAGCAGGACGACCGCGATATCCGCGCCGAGCGCGCAGAACAGAAGCTGGAGCCGCGCCACGCGATGCTGCTGCGCTGCCGCCTGCCGGGTGGAGTGATCACCACCAAACAGTGGCAGGCGATCGACAAATTTGCGGGTGAAAACACGATTTATGGCAGCATCCGCCTGACCAACCGTCAGACCTTCCAGTTCCACGGGATTCTGAAGAAGAACGTGAAGCCGGTGCACCAGATGCTCCACTCCGTGGGTCTGGACGCGCTGGCGACCGCCAACGACATGAACCGTAACGTGCTCTGCACCTCGAACCCGTATGAGTCCGAGCTGCATGCCGAAGCGTATGAGTGGGCGAAGAAAATTTCCGAGCACCTGCTGCCGCGTACCCGCGCCTATGCGGAGATCTGGCTCGATCAGGAAAAAGTCGCGACCACCGACGAAGAGCCGATCCTCGGTCAGACCTACCTGCCGCGTAAGTTCAAAACCACGGTGGTGATCCCGCCGCAGAACGACATCGATCTGCACGCCAACGACATGAACTTCGTGGCGATTGCCGAGAACGGCAAGCTGATTGGCTTTAACCTGCTGGTGGCCGGCGGCCTGTCTATTGAGCACGGTAATAAGAAAACCTACGCCCGCACCGCGAGCGAGTTCGGCTTCCTGCCGCTGGAGCATACGCTGGCCGTGGCGGAAGCGGTAGTGACCACCCAGCGCGACTGGGGCAACCGTACCGACCGTAAAAACGCGAAAACCAAGTACACTCTGGAGCGCGTGGGCGTTGAAACGTTCAAAGCGGAAGTGGAGCGTCGCGCGGGGATCAAATTTGAGCCGATCCGCCCTTACGAATTCACCGGTCGCGGCGATCGCATCGGCTGGGTGAAAGGCATCGACAATAACTGGCACCTGACGCTGTTCATTGAAAATGGCCGTATTCTGGATTATCCGGGCCGCCCGCTGAAAACCGGTCTGCTGGAAATCGCTAAGATCCACAAAGGCGAGTTCCGTATCACCGCTAACCAGAACCTGATCGTCGCCAGCGTGCCGGAAAGCGAAAAGGCGAAAATTGAGGAGCTGGCGCGCGAGCACGGGTTGATGAACGCGGTGAAGCCACAGCGTGAAAACTCGATGGCCTGCGTGTCGTTCCCGACCTGTCCGCTGGCGATGGCCGAAGCCGAGCGTTTCCTGCCGTCATTTACGGACAAAGTGGAAGCGATTCTGGAAAAACACGGTATTCCGGACGAGCATATTGTTATGCGCGTGACGGGCTGCCCGAACGGCTGCGGTCGCGCGATGCTGGCCGAGCTCGGTCTGGTGGGGAAAGCGCCGGGCCGCTATAACCTGCACCTGGGCGGTAACCGTATCGGCACGCGTATCCCGCGTATGTTCCGCGAGAACATCACCGAGCCGGAAATTCTCGATTCCCTCGACGTGCTTGTCGGGCGCTGGGCAAAAGAGCGCGAAGCGGGTGAAGGCTTCGGGGACTTTACGGTGCGTGCGGGCATCATTCGCCCGGTGCTCGATCCCGCCAGGGATTTCTGGGAGTAACCACGAGAGGTAATTATGTCCGTACTCGATCTAAACGCCCTTAATGACCTGCCAAAAGTCGAACGCATTCTGGCCCTGGCAGAAACTAACGCCCACCTTGAAAAGCTGGACGCCGAAGGGCGCGTAGCGTGGGCGCTGGAAAACCTGCCGGGAGATTATGTGCTCTCGTCGAGCTTTGGTATTCAGGCGGCTGTGAGCCTGCATCTGGTGAATCAGATCCGTCCGGACATACCGGTGATCCTCACCGATACCGGCTACCTGTTCCCGGAAACCTACCAGTTTATCGACGAGCTGACGGACAAGCTCAGGCTGAACCTCAAAGTCTACAGCGCAACGGAAAGCGCGGCCTGGCAGGAGGCGCGCTACGGCAAGCTGTGGGAGCAGGGCGTTGAGGGCATTGAGAAATACAATGAGATCAACAAAGTTGAGCCGATGAACCGGGCGCTGAAAGAGCTGAACGCCCAGACGTGGTTTGCCGGCCTGCGCCGCGAGCAGTCCGGGAGCCGCGCAACCTTACCGGTACTGGCGGTACAGCGCGGCGTATTCAAAGTGCTGCCGATTATCGACTGGGATAACCGGACGGTGTATCAGTACCTGCAAGAACACGGGCTCAAGTACCATCCGCTATGGGACCAGGGCTACCTGTCCGTAGGCGACACCCACACCACGCGCAAATGGGAGCCGGGAATGGCGGAAGAAGAGACGCGATTCTTCGGGCTGAAGCGCGAGTGCGGATTGCACGAAGGGTAATGTATTTTAGCCCGGTAAGGCGTAGCCGCCACCGGGCTTAACGACATCAGGCTTTGCCCGCTTTCGCCAGCTCCTTCACCAGCGGTAGCATCACTTTCACGACATCCCGGCTGCGGTGCTCAATCCGCTGCGGCAGCGTTTTATCAATGTGCTGCTGATTATCCAGCCGCACGTCATGCCAGCTGGTCCCGTCCGGGAACGCTTTCGATTTAGCGCGCTGCTGATAGCCATCCTTTTTGCCCAGCGCCCAATTCGTCGCCTCGACGTACAGCACCGGAATGCCTGCTTTATCAAACACTTCCCCGTCGTTACAACAGCCAGTGCCTTTTGGGTAATCCGGGTTACCGCCTGGGTTTGTTGCAGCATAGACGCCATGCGTACGGGCAAGCGCCAGCGCGCGGTCGCGGGTGAGTTTACGCACGCTGCGCGGCGTGCTCTGTCCACTATTAAAATAGAGCTTATCGCCCACGATCAGGTTATCGAGGTTAATCACCAGCAGCGTATTTTTCTTCTCCTCAGCGCTCATCCGTTTAAGGAGATTCTCAGCGCCGAGTTTTCCTTCTTCTTCGCCGCTGGTCGCCACAAAGCGAATACCGTATTTCGTCGGAATATTTTTAAGGCGTTCAGCCAGTTCAAGCATCACGCCGAGACCCGCTGCGTTATCGTCCATGCCCTGCAGCGTCAGTCCCCCGAGGTTATTATCAATATCGGCGTCGCTCATTGGCGCATAGGTATCCAGGTGCGCCATGATAATAATCTGCTCAGCCGCTTTCCCCTCATGCGCCGCAATCACCGTGCTGCCGGTCACGTTATGCCAGTTTTGCGTTTTATTGCGTGAGGTATAGATGTAGCGGCTGTGAAACGAGCGTATGTCACTCTGGTAGCCCATCTGTGCAAACTGCTGGCGAATATAGTCGGCGGAGAGCATCTCCGCGGGTGAACCGGTCATGCGGCCAGGGAAAACCGTCGCAATATGTCGCGCCTGCATAGTGGCGATTTCACCATAGGGTTGATTTTTTGCCTGAGCCGGAAGGATAAAGCAAACGCCGAGCGCCAGGGCAGCAATACGGTGGCGCGTTGCGGAAAACATAGTGAGTCCTTAAAAACAGAGCAAAATAATAACGTGCATAGTATGAAACTGTGATCGTCCATACACAATTTGAATTGCTCTTAAATGCCCGAAATTTCGCGTGTTAAGCATTTTTTGGTATTTGCTTTTTCACGGCGTTATTCCATTGAGTAACTACTCATTCCAATTCGTAATTTCATTCGATCTAAGCCGCCCCCTATAGTCCCTCTATTCCTCGTTGTTAGTGAGTTGTTGCCTGTGGACTATCTGCCCCTTTTTGCCGCCTTAAAAGACCGACCGGTACTGGTTGTCGGCACGGGAGAAATTGCCGATCGCAAAATCGCGTTTTTGCAGCGCGCAGGGGCACAGGTGCGGGTTGTTGAAGAGGCGGATTTCGACGAGTCACAGATCGACAGCGTGGTGCTGGTGATTGCGGCGACTGAAAATCGGGAACTTAACCGGCGGGTCTCCGACGCGGCCCAGGCCCGTTACCGTCTGGTGAACGTGGTGGACGACCAGCCTTTATGCTCGTTTATCTTCCCGTCGATCGTTGACCGCTCGCCGCTGCTGGTGGCGATCTCCTCCGGCGGCACCGCGCCAGTGCTGGCGCGCGTGCTGCGGGAAAAGATCGAAGCGCTGCTGCCGACCAGCCTCGGGCGCATGGCGGAGAAAGCCAGCTACTGGCGCAACCATTTAAAAAACCGCCTGACCAGCGTGACGGAACGCCGTCGCTTCTGGGAGCGCGTATTTCGCGGCCGCTTTGCCAGCCTGATGCAGGCGGGCAATGAGACGGCGGCGCAGAAAATTCTCGAAGACGAACTGGATAACCCCGGCAGTACGGGCGGGGAAATTATTCTGGTGGGAGCCGGGCCGGGCGATGCCGGTTTGCTGACGCTGCGCGGCCTGCAGGTGCTGCAGGATGCGGACGTGGTGTTCTACGACCACCTGGTCACCGATGGCGTGCGCGAGCTGATCCGTCGCGATGCGGAGCAAATCTGCGTCGGCAAACGGGCGGGGGAACACTCCGTGCCGCAGCACGATACCAACCAGATGCTGATTGACGCCGCGAAAGCGGGCAAAACCGTGGTCCGCCTGAAAGGGGGCGACCCGTTCATTTTCGGTCGTGGCGGTGAAGAACTGCAGGCGGCAGCCGAGGCGGGCGTACCGTTCCAGGTGGTGCCCGGCATCACGGCGGCCTCTGCGGTGACGGCCTACGCCGGCATTCCGCTGACCCATCGCGATTACGCCCAGAGCGTCACCTTTGTGACCGGGCACTACAAGGCCGACAGCACGCCGTTCGACTGGTCGCACCTCGCCCAGAGCCGACAAACGCTGGCGATATACATGGGCACGATGAAGGCCGCAGACATCAGCGAACAGCTTATTCAGCACGGTCGCGAGGCGACGACGCCCGTTGCCGTCATTTCTCGCGGTACGCGCGTCGATCAGCATGTCGCTATCGGCACATTACAAGACCTTGCAACCCTGGCGAAAGACGCCCCGATGCCTGCCCTGATCGTGGTGGGAGAGGTGGTGCAGCTGCACAGCACCCTCGCCTGGTTCCAACACACAACCGATACAGAAGGCTTTGGTTCTTCTGTTGTAAATTTGGCTTAAGGAACGGTTATGGACCAAAAACGACTTACTCACCTGCGGCAGCTCGAAGCGGAAAGTATCCATATTATCCGCGAAGTGGCCGCCGAGTTCTCTAACCCGGTGATGATGTACTCCATCGGTAAAGATTCCAGCGTCATGCTGCACCTGGCGCGTAAAGCGTTTTATCCGGGCACGCTGCCGTTCCCGCTGCTGCACGTGGATACCGGCTGGAAATTCCGCGAAATGTACGAATTCCGCGACCGTACCGCCAAAGCCTACGGCTGCGAGCTGCTGGTGCACAAAAATCCGGAAGGGGTGGCGATGGGCATTAACCCGTTCGTCCACGGCAGCGCCAAGCATACCGACATCATGAAAACCGAAGGGCTGAAGCAGGCGCTGAACAAGTACGGTTTTGACGCGGCCTTCGGCGGCGCGCGGCGTGACGAAGAAAAATCCCGCGCCAAAGAGCGTATCTACTCCTTCCGCGACCGCTTCCATCGCTGGGATCCGAAAAACCAGCGCCCGGAGCTGTGGCATAACTACAACGGCCAGATCAACAAGGGCGAAAGCATTCGTGTCTTCCCGCTCTCTAACTGGACCGAGCTGGATATCTGGCAGTACATCTATCTGGAAAACATCGAGATTGTTCCGCTGTACCTGGCCGCCGAGCGCCCGGTGCTGGAGCGCGACGGCATGCTGATGATGATTGACGACGATCGTATCGACCTGCAGCCGGGTGAAGTGATCAAAAAACAGATGGTCCGTTTCCGTACCCTCGGCTGCTGGCCGCTGACCGGCGCGGTGGAATCGAACGCGCAGACGCTGCCGGAGATCATCGAAGAGATGCTGGTGTCCACAACCAGCGAGCGACAGGGGCGCGTGATTGACCGCGACCAGGCAGGCTCCATGGAGCTGAAGAAACGTCAGGGTTATTTCTAAGGAGCCGCCATGAACACCACTATTGCTCAACAAATTGCCAACGAAGGCGGCGTGGAAGCGTATCTGCACGCCCAACAACATAAAAGCCTGCTGCGCTTTCTGACCTGCGGCAGCGTGGATGACGGGAAAAGTACCCTTATTGGCCGCCTGCTGCACGACACGCGCCAGATTTATGAAGATCAGCTCTCTTCCCTGCATAACGACAGCAAGCGTCACGGCACCCAGGGCGAAAAACTTGACCTGGCGCTGCTGGTGGACGGCCTTCAGGCGGAGCGCGAGCAGGGCATCACTATTGACGTGGCCTATCGCTATTTCTCCACCGAGAAGCGCAAGTTTATTATCGCCGACACCCCGGGGCACGAGCAGTACACCCGCAATATGGCGACCGGCGCATCCACCTGCGATCTGGCGATCCTGCTGATGGACGCCCGTAAAGGCGTGCTGGATCAAACCCGTCGCCACAGCTTTATCTCCACTTTGCTGGGGATCAAGCACCTGGTGGTGGCGGTCAACAAGATGGATCTGGTGAACTTCAGCGAAGAAAAATTCGAGGAGATCCGCCAGAGCTACCTGACCTTTGCCGAACAGCTGCCGGGCAACCTGGATATTCGCTTTGTGCCGCTCTCGGCGCTGGAAGGGGATAACGTCGCCTCCCAGAGCGCGAACATGCCGTGGTACAGCGGCCCGACGCTGCTGGAAGTGCTCGAAACCGTTGAAATTCAGCGCGTGGTCGACACTCAGCCAATGCGCTTCCCGGTGCAGTACGTGAACCGTCCAAACCTCGATTTCCGCGGCTTCTCCGGCACTATTGCTTCCGGTTCCGTGAAGGTGGGGCAGCGCGTTAAGGTACTGCCATCCGGCGTGGAGTCAGCAATCGCTCGCATCGTGACGTTCGACGGCGACCTGCAGGAAGCCGGGGCAGGGGAAGCGGTCACGCTGGTGCTGAAAGACGAAATTGATATCAGCCGCGGTGACCTGCTGGTCGACGCGCAGGAGACGCTGACGGCGGTGCAGGGCGCGTCCGTGGACGTGGTGTGGATGGCCGAACAGCCGCTGACCGCAGGCCAGAGCTACGACATCAAAATTGCCGGGAAGAAAACCCGCGCCCGCGTGGACGGCATTCAGTTCCAGGTGGACATCAACAACCTGACCCACCGTGACGTGAGCGAGCTGCCGCTGAACGGTATTGGCCTGGTGGATCTGACCTTCGACGAGCCGCTGGTGCTGGATCCGTATCAGCAGAACCCGGTAACCGGCGGGCTGATCTTTATTGACCGCCTGACCAACGTTACCGTCGGCGCGGGCATGGTGCGCGAGCCTAACGCGCAGGCGAGCGTGACCTCTGAGTTCAGCGCCTTCGAGCTGGAGCTGAACGCGCTGGTGCGTAAGCACTTCCCGCACTGGGGCGCACGCGATCTGCTGGGAGGCAAGTAATGGCCGCCCATGATGAGAACGTCGTCTGGCATCCTCATCCGGTCACCGTCGCCCAGCGCGAACAGCTTCACGGCCACCGTGGGGTGGTGCTGTGGTTTACCGGGCTGTCTGGCTCCGGTAAATCCACGGTGGCGGGCGCGCTGGAAGAGGCGCTGCATCAGCAGGGAGTAAGTACCTACCTGCTGGATGGCGACAACGTGCGTCACGGCCTGTGCAGCGATTTGGGGTTCAGCGACGACGACCGCAAAGAGAACATCCGCCGGGTAGGTGAAGTCGCCAGCCTGATGGCAGACGCCGGGCTGGTGGTGCTGACGGCGTTTATCTCGCCGCACCGCGCCGAGCGCCAGATGGTGCGCGAGCGCGTGGGCCAGGATCGCTTTATCGAAGTGTTTGTCGATACGCCGCTGGAGATCTGCGAAGCGCGCGATCCGAAAGGGCTGTACAAAAAAGCGCGTGCCGGCGAGCTGCGAAACTTCACCGGAATTGACTCGGTTTACGAAGCGCCTGAATCGCCTGAGATTCACCTGGAAGGTCAACAATTGGTAACAAATTTAGTAAGCCAATTATTAGACCTGCTCAGACGGGACGATATTATCAGATCCTGAGGCGGTATCGTTCGGGAGCTGTCTTCCCGAACGATGAGTCACGGTCACAGGATTAGCTATGCGCAACAGTGAAAACTACATTATTACCACCGGGTCGGAACCGTTAACCACCGACAATGAGACGACCTGGTCCTTCCCTGGGGCGATAGTCGGCTTTGCGTCGTGGTTACTGGCGCTGGGTATCCCGTTTTTGATCTACGGTGGTAACACCCTTTTCTTCTTTCTCTACACCTGGCCCTTCTTCCTGGCGCTGATGCCCGTTGCGGTCGTTGTCGGGGTTGCGCTGCACTCCCTTTTCAACGGCAAGCTCCTGTACAGTACGGTTATCACGATTGCCACCGTTGTCGTGATCTTTGGCCTGCTGTTTTTATGGCTGATGGGCTAACTTGCGACATAATTAAAACCCCGCAGTAGAGTCGAACGGAAAGTTATGGGATGATGATGCCGTTTTTTCAGGGGGCAGGATGGGTAAACTAACGCTGCTGTTGCTGGCTTTGCTGGTCTGGCTGCAATATTCGTTGTGGTTCGGTAAGAACGGGCTGCACGACTACAGCCGGGTGAGCGATGACGTCGCGGCTCAGCAGGCAACAAATGCCAAACTTAAGGCGCGTAACGATCAACTCTTTGCTGAAATTGATGACCTCAATGGCGGCCAGGAGGCGATTGAGGAGCGCGCACGCAATGAACTCAGTATGACTAAGCCGGGCGAAACCTTTTATCGTCTGGTTCCGGATGCGTCTAAACGCAATCAGGGCTCAGCACAAAACAATCGATAATCAGGCCCAGGATTACGACATGGCAGCAACTTTTTCGGACGTATGTGCCGTGGTGCCGGCCGCAGGTTTTGGTCGGCGCATGCAGACAGAATGTCCCAAGCAGTACCTCTCAATTGGCGATAAAACGATCCTTGAGCACGCCGTGGCGGCGCTGCTGGCGCACCCGCGGGTGACGCACGTGGTCATCGCCATCAGTCCCGGCGACGACCGCTTTGCGCAGTTGCCGCTGGCAAACCACCCACAGATTACCGTAGTTGATGGCGGCGCCGAGCGCGCCGATTCCGTGCTGGCGGGCATTCAGGCTGCCGGAAGCGCCCAGTGGGTGCTGGTCCATGACGCGGCACGTCCGTGCCTGCATCAGGACGACCTGGCACGCCTGCTGGCGCTGAGCGAAACCAGTAAAGTGGGCGGCATTCTGGCCGCGCCGGTGCGCGACACCATGAAGCGTGCCGAGCCGGGCAAGCGTGCTATCGCCCACACCGTTGAGCGCGTCGACTTATGGCACGCGCTGACGCCGCAATTTTTCCCCCGCGAACTGCTCCACGACTGCTTAACGCGTGCCCTTAATGAAGGCGCGACCATCACGGACGAAGCCTCCGCGCTGGAGTATTGCGGTTTTCACCCCACGCTTGTTGAAGGGCGCGCTGATAATATAAAAGTGACGCGCCCGGAAGATTTACAGCTCGCGGAATTTTATCTTACCCGTTCGACCCATCAGGAGAAGGCATAATGCGAATTGGACACGGTTTTGATGTACACGCCTTTGGCGGAGAAGGCCCAATTATCATTGGCGGCGTACGTATTCCTTACGAAAAAGGGCTGCTGGCGCATTCTGATGGCGACGTGGCGCTGCATGCGCTGACCGACGCGCTGCTCGGCGCTGCCGCGCTGGGTGATATCGGCAAGCTGTTCCCGGACACCGACCCGGCCTTTAAAGGGGCGGACAGCCGCGAACTGCTGCGCGAAGCGTGGCGCCGTATTCAGGCGAAAGGTTACACCCTCGGCAACGTCGACGTGACGATTATTGCCCAGGCCCCGAAAATGCTGCCGCACATTCCGCAGATGCGCGTATTTATCGCTGAAGATCTGGGCTGCCATATGGACGACGTCAACGTCAAAGCCACCACCACGGAGAAGCTGGGCTTTACCGGTCGTGGCGAAGGGATTGCCTGTGAAGCCGTGGCGCTGCTGGTGAAGGCGGCAAAATGACGGACTTCGATAACCTGACATACCTGCACGGTAAGCCGCAGGGGAACGGGGTGCTGAAAGCCAGCCCGGAAGATTTCCTCGTGGTTGAGGATCTGGGCTTTGAACCCGATGGCGAAGGCGAACATATCCTGGTGCGTATTCTGAAAAACGGCTGCAACACCCGCTTTGTGGCCGACGCGCTGGCAAAATTCCTCAAAATTCACGCCCGGGAAGTGAGCTTTGCCGGGCAGAAAGATAAACACGCTGTCACCGAGCAGTGGCTCTGCGCCCGCGTGCCCGGCAATGCGATGCCTGATTTAAGCAAATTTGAGCTTGAAGGCTGTAAGGTGCTGGAGTACGCCCGCCACAAGCGCAAGCTGCGCCTGGGGGCGTTGAAAGGCAACGCGTTTACGCTGGTGCTGCGCGAAGTGACTAACCGTGAAGACGTTGAAAAGCGCCTGAATGCCATCAATGAACGCGGCGTTCCGAACTACTTTGGCGCGCAGCGCTTTGGCATTGGCGGCAGCAACCTGCAGGGCGCGCTGCGCTGGGCGCAAAGCGATGTGCCGGTGCGCGACAGGAATAAACGCAGTTTTTGGTTGTCGGCGGCCCGCAGCGCGTTGTTTAATCAGATTGTGAGCGAAAGGCTGAAAAAACCGGACGCGAATCAAGTTGTTGTTGGCGATGCGCTACAATTAGCGGGACGCGGAAGCTGGTTTGTGGCAACGGCCGAAGAAATGGCCGATGTGCAGTCGCGCGTGGATGCCAAAGCGCTGATGATTACCGCAGCTTTGCCGGGCTCAGGCGACTGGGGCACCCAGGGCGACGCGTTGAGCGCTGAGCACTCCGCCGTGGCGGATGCGCCGGAATTACAATCCTTGCTGGTGCGGGAAAAAGTCGAAGCAGCGCGCCGCGCGATGCTGCTCTATCCGCAGCAGTTAAGCTGGAACTGGTGGGATGACGTGACCGTCGAGTTACGCTTCTGGCTGCCGGCAGGTAGCTTTGCCACCAGTGTTGTCAGGGAACTAATCAACACCTCGGGTGATTATGCGAATATTGCTGAGTAACGATGACGGGATCCACGCGCCGGGCATTCAGACCCTGGCGAAGCACCTCCGTGAATTTGCGGATGTGCAGGTTGTGGCCCCCGATCGTAACCGCAGTGGAGCGTCTAACTCACTGACGCTGGAGTCGTCGCTTCGCACCTTTACCTTTGAAAATGGCGATATTGCCGTGCAGATGGGCACGCCGACGGACTGCGTGTTTCTGGGCGTGAACGCGCTGATGCGCCCGCGTCCGGATATCGTCGTCTCCGGCATTAACGCCGGGCCGAACCTCGGCGATGACGTGATTTACTCCGGAACGGTAGCGGCGGCAATGGAAGGGCGCCATCTGGGGTTCCCGGCGCTGGCGGTCTCGTTAAACGGCCACACGCACTACGATACCGCCGCCGCGGTGACCTGCTCGATCCTGCGGGCGCTCGGCCGCGAGCCGCTGCGTACCGGGCGCATTCTCAATATCAACGTGCCGGATCTTCCTCTTAATGAAATTAAGGGCATTCGCGTTACGCGCTGCGGAAGCCGGCATCCGGCCGATCAGGTGATCCCGCAGCAGGATCCTCGCGGCAACACGCTGTATTGGATCGGGCCTCCCGGCGATAAGTGCGATGCGGGTCCGGACACCGACTTTGCCGCCGTGGATGATGGCTATGTCTCGGTCACTCCGCTGCACGTAGATTTAACCGCTTATAGCGCGCATGATGTGGTGTCGGGCTGGCTGGATCGCGCAGGAGTGAACGCGCAATGGTAAGCAAACGTGTACAAACTCTTCTGGAACAACTTCGCGCACAGGGGATCCGCGACGAGCACGTGCTTGAAGCGCTCGCTCAGGTCCCGCGTGAGAAATTTGTAGACGAGGCGTTTGAACACAAAGCGTGGGAAAACGTAGCGCTGCCCATCGGGCAAGGCCAGACGATTTCGCAGCCTTATATGGTGGCGCGGATGACGGAGCTGCTGGAGCTCACGCCCGACTCACGCGTGCTGGAGATTGGCACCGGGTCGGGGTATCAGACCGCCATCCTGGCGCATCTGGTACACCATGTCTGTTCCGTAGAGCGGATCAAAGGTTTGCAATGGCAGGCGCGTCGTCGCCTGAAACAACTTGATTTACATAATGTTTCGACACGACACGGTGATGGATGGCAGGGTTGGCAGGCTCGCGCCCCGTTTGACGCTATCATCGTGACGGCGGCTCCGCCTGAAATTCCCGCTGCGCTCTTGTCGCAGCTGGATGAGGGGGGCATTCTTGTTCTGCCCGTCGGGGACGAGCAGCAGCTATTGAAGCGCGTTCGTCGGCGCGGCGGCGAGTATATTATCGACACCGTGGAAGCCGTGCGCTTTGTGCCTCTGGTAAAGGGGGAGTTGGCCTGAGACTCGGATTTATCCAGGGTTATTAAGGCAAATTCAGCGTATGGTGTGGCGCGAAAGATTCGTGTCATCACGGTAAATTTTAAGTCACTGGTAGTTAACACATTCCTGGGGGATAAATGAGCGCGGGAAGCCCTAAATTCACCATCAGCCGTGTTGCGGCATTATCACTGGTTTCGCTCTGGCTGGCAGGCTGTACAAGTTCCAACAACGCGCCTGCGCCCGTCAGTTCCGTCGGGGGAAACAGCGGCTCCGGTAACACGTCCAGCGGAATGTTGATCACGCCTCCGCCTAAAATGGGTGCTGCTGCGCCGCAGCAAACACCACAAATTCAGCCTGTGCAACATCCTGTTACACAGCCAACGCAGATTCAGCCAGTTGAACAGCCTGTTCAGACCCAAAATGGCCGCATAGTCTATAACCGCCAGTATGGGAACATTCCGAAAGGCAGCTATACCGGTGGCAGCACCTATACCGTGAAGCGCGGCGATACGCTGTTCTACATTGCCTGGATCACCGGGAACGATTTCCGTGACCTCGCGCAGCGCAATAACGTCCAGGCCCCGTATGCTCTGGAAGTTGGCCAAACGCTCCAGGTGGGCAACGCAACGGGTACGCCACTGACGCCTGGCAATACGGTTTCAGCGGCCGATGTGACGGCTCAAAATAACAGCGTCAAGCCTGCACAAAAATCCACCACGGTGGTTGCTTCACAACCTGTAATTACGTATTCTGAGGATTCAGGTGATCAGACTGCTAACAAAATGTTGCCGAATAATAAAGGGACTGCGACTGTTGTCACAGCACCGACCACGGCACCTGTGGTTAGCTCTACTGAACCGACTGCAAGCAGTCAGAATGCCAGTTCGTCCATCACCGCATGGCGCTGGCCGACCGACGGCAAGATTATCGAGAACTTCGCAACCTCTGAGGGTGGGAACAAAGGGATCGATATCGCAGGCAGTAAAGGACAGGCTATCATCGCGACCGCAGACGGACGCGTTGTGTATGCCGGTAACGCGCTGCGCGGTTACGGTAATCTGATTATCATCAAACATAACGATGATTACCTGAGTGCCTACGCCCATAACGACACAATGCTGGTCCGGGAACAACAAGAAGTTAAGGCGGGGCAAAAAATCGCTACCATGGGTAGCACCGGAACCAGTTCTACACGCTTGCATTTTGAAATTCGTTACAAGGGGAAATCCGTAAACCCGCTGCAGTACTTGCCGCAGCGATAAATTGACGGGGCATGCCAGCCAGGGTGTCTCGTTCAGGGATCACGGGTAGGAGCCACCTTATGAGTCAGAATACGCTGAAAGTTCATGATTTAAATGAAGACGCGGAATTTGATGAGAACGGAGCAGAGGCTTTTGACGAAAAAGCCTTAGTAGAAGAGGAACCCAGTGATAACGATTTGGCTGAAGAAGAGCTGTTATCGCAGGGCGCCACACAGCGTGTACTGGACGCGACTCAGCTTTACCTTGGGGAGATTGGTTACTCCCCACTGCTAACGGCCGAAGAAGAAGTCTATTTCGCACGTCGTGCTTTGCGTGGTGATGTTGCCTCGCGTCGTCGCATGATCGAAAGTAACCTGCGACTGGTCGTGAAAATTGCCCGCCGTTACGGCAATCGTGGTCTGGCTCTGCTGGATCTGATTGAAGAGGGCAACTTAGGTCTCATCCGCGCAGTTGAGAAGTTTGACCCGGAACGCGGGTTCCGTTTCTCAACCTACGCGACCTGGTGGATTCGTCAGACCATCGAACGGGCTATTATGAACCAGACCCGTACGATCCGACTGCCGATCCACATCGTCAAAGAGTTGAACGTCTATCTGCGTACCGCGCGCGAGTTGTCCCATAAACTCGACCACGAGCCAAGCGCAGAAGAAATTGCCGAACAACTCGACAAACCGGTTGATGACGTAAGCCGTATGCTGCGTCTCAACGAGCGCATTACCTCGGTTGACACCCCGCTGGGAGGTGACTCCGAAAAAGCGCTGCTGGACATCCTGGCCGATGAAAAAGACAACGGCCCGGAAGACACCACGCAGGACGATGACATGAAGCAGAGCATCGTCAAATGGCTGTTCGAACTGAACGCCAAACAGCGTGAAGTGCTGGCACGTCGTTTCGGTTTACTGGGGTATGAAGCTGCGACACTGGAAGACGTCGGCCGCGAAATTGGCCTGACCCGTGAACGTGTTCGTCAGATTCAGGTAGAAGGTCTGCGCCGCCTGCGTGAAATCCTGCAGGGGCAAGGTCTGAATATCGAAGCGCTGTTCCGCGAATAAGCATCCTTTCGTCAAAAAAGGCCCGTCGTGAGACGGGCCTTTTTCTTTTGTGCTACAGCTGGGCCGTTTCGTGTAGCAGACGCCATGTAATCCCGCCGCCTTCCTGATTAAGCACCGCGGTTGACCAGCGCACGTTGACGGGCAGGTCCGGCCGGGTTTGCGTCTCCCGGTAGTGCAGTACCGCGCCATGATCCCAGCGCTCGATCGTGGATAATTCGTCAATGACGATCTTCAGTCCGGGGCGGCTTCCTCGCTGACTGTGCAGAAAGTCCACAAGGCCGTGATAGTCAATATGAACGCCTCCCGGTGGGATCATCAGAAAATCTGGCCGGAAACGGGCGAGCAGGGCGTCGGAGTCGCCTTCGCCTTTGCCTAACCAGTTTTCAAGCGCAATGTGGAGGTCGATAATGTCGTGTTCAAAAGGCGTCATGAATTCTCCTGTCGCAGCTGGGCGAGCACCTGCGTATTGTTAAGTCGGAAAACGTACAGTACAGGCAATAGGGTCATGCCTGCGGCAAAAAGAAACATTCCGTGCCAGGCGGCGAGCGGCGCCAGATAACTCTGCGCCAGACTCAGCACCTCTGCCAGCAGCAGGGCACCGGCAAAAAAGCTCAACTGACGATTGAGATTCCACAGCGCGCTGGCATCCGGCATCTCTTCCCGGCGCGTTGTCAAAAAAGCGCTGCTCTGAGCGGTACTGCTGCACAGGCTTCCCCCCGCGCCCATCAGGGTAAACGCAACGACAGGAAGCAGCGTAGCCGAACTGACGTTAAGCAAAAGCAGAATGCCCGTCGCCTGCAGCAGGCAGCCGATAACAATCAGCGGCTGTGGGCCGAAACGGTTAAAATAGCGTCCCGTCGCCGTGATGGCGATAAACGATGCCACGGACCACGGCAGCATGAGCATACCCGTTGCGGCTGGGCTCATGTTCGCCTCGTGCTGAAGATAAAACATGCCCGTAACGTTCACCCCGATAAATACGCCAGGAACGCATACATAGACAAGCATGGCAAAACGCAAAAGCGGGTCCGCGAGCAACCGCAGGTTGAGCAGTCTGGCCGCTTTCATCGCGGGTATTTCATGTTTAAGCCACAGGCAGGCCAACACAAAGGTCAGGATGGCCACCGGAAGCGTCGCGAAAAATATCCACCGCCAGCTTAGCATCTGCACCAGCAGGCCCCCGATAGCGGGGGAGCAGGCGGGAGCAAGCAGCGCGACCAGCATGACCGCCGAGGAGAGTCTGGCCCGCTCGTGAGGCTGAAACAGTTGCCAGGTTAGCGCCTGTCCGACGGGGATCAGTAAGCCACCGCCCACGCCCTGCAGCACGCGCCAGGCGATCAGACTTTCCAGCGTTGCAGACAAGCCTGCCGCAGCAGAAGCCGCGCTGAACAGAAAAAGCGAGATCAGGATGACCCGTTTTGGTCCGAAACGGCGCGTGAGCATGCTGCTGAACGGGATCGCCAGCGTCAGGCCGGCAATGTACCCGTTACTGACCCAGGCAAGCGCTGAAGGCGTGGCGTTAAGAGCTTGCGCCATCGCCGGAAAAGCGACGCTGGCAATAAACATGTTGATCAAATCAAGAAAAAAGCCCAGCAGATAGACAGCGGCGACTTTGCTGCGATACGTCATGGTGGATCCTCCCGTGAGGTGGCGTATCGTATCGACCCCGGAAGCACGGATAAACCTGACAAAGCGCGATATACTGTCAAAAAAATTTTGACGGTAAAAGGCGTAATGATGATTAACCTACAGCGGACGCAGATGTTTGTTGCGGTGGCCGATACCGGCAGCTTCACTGCCGCAGCCGATGCGCTGGGCCTGACAAAAGCCGTGGTCAGCTTCAATATTCGCCAGCTCGAAGCCGAGCTGGGGGTGACGCTGCTGCTGCGCTCCACCCGCCGCCTGACGTTAACCGAGGCGGGAGCGCTTTTTCATCAGCGCAGCGTGGCGCTTCTGAAGGACGCAGAACGGCTGCGGGATGATGTTCGCGCGAATCATGCAGGACTCACGGGGGAATTGCGGATTACCACCACGCCTGAGTATGGTTCGCGGGTCGTGGTACCGTTGCTGGCAAGGTTTAGCCAGCTGCACCCGGAGCTTCGCGTGCGTCATGTTTCGTCTTCACTCCATGCCGACCTGATCTCAGAGCGCTTTGACGTGGCTATTCGGTTGGGAACGCTTACCGACTCGCGCTACCACGCCGCATTGATTTCACTTTTTTCCATCCTGCCCGTCGCGACGCCGGAATGGCGGATGAATCATCCGGTTGAATCGCTTGCGCAGCTGGCGCAAGCCGACTGGATTATTCACGAGCGCTTAGCGTCGCCGCTGCGCTGGCAGGTAAAAGATGCCAGCGGTGCGCCTGAAATGCTTGAGATAAAAAAAGCGCCGCGCCTGTTTGCCGACAGCGCGCAGGCGCTTATGGCTTTTGCGCTTGCGGGAAGTGGCGTGGCGTTACTGCCGGAATGGCTGGTGCGCGATGCGCTTGATGCGGGAAAACTGGTCCCGGTTTTACCGGAATATACCTTCGCGCGGCAGGGCATCCACGCGGTTTATCCGGATGCCCGGCACGTGCCTGCGAAAGTGCGCACCTTTATTGATTTTATGCGCGCCAGGGTGAATTAATCGTGCATCATCTTTTTGATGAGCGCAGAGAACTGCTCCCGTTCGGCCTTATTAAGACGCCCTAAAAACGCCTCATCCACCTCGTTGCCGACCGGCTGGCAGTCTGCAAGCAGGGCTTCGCCTTCCGGCGTCAGGAAGACAAACCGGCGGCGCTTATCTGCGGGATCGTGCTCGCGTTTGACCAGCCCGCGCGCCTCCATTCGGCTGAGCATCTCCGCCAGCGTCGCCTTCGTGCTGACCGCCACTTCGGTCAATGCCACCTGCTCAATGCCCGGGTGCTCGGCAATGGAGCGCATAACCGCATACTGCGGCTTGGTCAGTTCCGGCAGGGAATGTTGCCACTTAGCGGTATGCTGTTGAAAAAGCTGACGTAACAGGTGGAACGCCTCTTGTCTTAGTTCCATGAACACTCCGACAGAAAAAATCACCCCCTATGATAGCCGCTAAAGCCCGGGATGATAACGCGGGATTTTTTAGCAATTAATGTGATCGTGTACGAACGATCTTGTCAGTAGAGCGATCCGGGAGTAATTTATCTATAAATGTTCGTACACGAACAAATTGATTGAGGTGATGAATGAGATTGATCGTGGGAATGACAGGAGCAACGGGGGCTCCGCTGGGCGTGGCGCTGCTGCTGGCGCTGAGGGAAATGCCGGAGGTAGAGACCCATCTGGTCATGTCGAAGTGGGCAAAAACAACCATTGAGCTGGAAACGCCTTACAGCGTGCAGGACGTTGCTGCGCTGGCTGACGTTGTTCACAGCCCGGCTGACCAGGCCGCCACTATCTCCTCCGGCTCGTTTCGCACCGACGGCATGATCGTCATTCCCTGCAGCATGAAAACGCTGGCGGGGATCCGCGCGGGCTACGCCGAAGGGCTGGTGGGCCGTGCGGCAGATGTGGTGCTGAAAGAGGGGCGCAAGCTGGTGCTCGTTCCCCGCGAAACGCCGCTCAGCACCATTCATCTGGAGAACATGCTGGCGCTTTCCCGCATGGGCGTGGCGATGGTGCCGCCCATGCCTGCGTATTACAACCACCCGCAAACCGCCGATGACATCACCCAGCATATCGTGACCCGTGTGCTCGACCAGTTTGGTCTGGAGCACAAAAAGGCGCGCCGATGGAACGGGTTGCGGGAGGCGAAACATTTTTCACAGGAGAACAAAGATGGCATTTGATGATTTGAGAAGCTTCCTGCAGGCGCTCGATGAGCAAGGGCAACTGCTGAAAATTGAGGAAGAGGTGAATGCGGAGCCGGATCTGGCGGCGGCAGCCAACGCCACAGGCCGTATTGGCGACGGCGCGCCCGCGCTGTGGTTCGACAATATTCGTGTCTTTACCGATGCCCGCGTGGTGATGAACACCATCGGCTCGTGGCAAAACCACGCCATATCGATGGGGCTGCCAGCGAATACCCCGGTAAAAAAACAGATCGACGAGTTTATTCGCCGCTGGGACAAATTCCCCGTTACGCCGGAGCGCCGCGCTAACCCGGCCTGGGCGCAAAATACGGTCGACGGTGAAGACATTAACCTGTTCGATATCCTGCCGCTGTTTCGCCTGAACGACGGTGACGGCGGTTTTTATCTTGATAAAGCGTGCGTTGTCTCGCGCGATCCGCTCGACCCGGACCATTTCGGCAAGCAGAACGTCGGGATCTACCGCATGGAGGTCAAGGGCAAGCGCAAGCTCGGCCTGCAGCCGGTACCGATGCACGATATCGCCCTCCATCTGCACAAAGCGGAAGAGCGCGGGCAAGATCTGCCGATCGCGATTACTCTCGGCAACGACCCGATCATCACCCTGATGGGCGCCACGCCGCTGAAATACGATCAGTCTGAGTATGAAATGGCCGGCGCGCTGCGCGAAAGCCCGTATCCGATTGCCACCGCGCCGCTGACCGGCTTCGACGTGCCGTGGGGGTCTGAAGTGATCCTGGAAGGGGTGATTGAAGGCCGCAAACGTGAAATCGAAGGGCCGTTCGGCGAGTTTACCGGACACTATTCCGGTGGCCGTAATATGACGGTGGTCCGTATCGACAAAGTTTCTTACCGCACCAAACCGATCTTCGAATCCCTTTACCTCGGCATGCCGTGGACCGAGATTGACTATCTGATGGGACCAGCCACCTGCGTGCCGCTTTACCAGCAGCTGAAGGCGGAATTCCCGGAAGTGCAGGCGGTGAACGCGATGTACACCCACGGTCTGCTGGCAATTATCTCCACCAAAAAACGCTACGGTGGTTTTGCCCGCGCGGTCGGTTTACGCGCCATGACCACGCCGCACGGTCTGGGCTACGTGAAGATGGTGATTATGGTGGATGAGGATGTCGATCCGTTCAACCTCCCGCAGGTGATGTGGGCGCTCTCATCGAAGGTCAATCCGGCAGGGGATCTGGTGCAGTTGCCGAACATGTCAGTGCTTGAACTCGACCCTGGCTCCAGCCCGGCGGGCATTACCGACAAACTGATTATTGATGCCACCACGCCTGTTGCACCGGACACCCGTGGCCACTACAGCCAGCCGGTACAGGATCTGCCTGAAACTAAAGCCTGGGCTGAAAAACTGACCGCGATGCTGGCAGCACGCCAATAAGGAGGAAAAGATGATTTGTCCACGTTGTGCCGATGAGCATATTGAAGTGATGGCGACGTCACCGATGAAAGGGGTCTGGACCGTTTACCAGTGCCAGCATTGTCTTTATACCTGGCGCGATACCGAACCGCTGCGTCGTACCAGCCGCGAGCATTACCCGGAAGCGTTCCGCATGACGCAGAAGGATATTGATGAAGCACCGCAGGTGCCGACGATCCCGCCGCTGTTGTAAAAATAAGCCCGGTAGCGCTGCGCTTACCGGGCCTAAGGGTTTTGTAGGTCGGGTAAGGCGAAGCCGCCACCCGACAAAACAGACCGCAGAAAACTAAACCAGACTCTTCAACCGGTAAATCCACTCCAGCGCCTGACGCGGCGTCAGTGAATCCGGGTCGAGGTTCTCCAGCGCTTCCACCGCAGGCGACGTTTCTTCAGCTGGTGCCAACAGCGACATCTGGGTGCCATCAATCTGCGTCGCCGCCGCATTCGGCGAGAGGCTTTCCAGCTCACGCAGCTTCTGGCGAGCGCGCTTGATCACCTCTTTTGGTACACCTGCCAGCGCCGCAACGGCCAGGCCATAGCTCTTGCTCGCCGCGCCATCCTGCACCGTGTGCATAAAGGCAATGGTATCGCCGTGCTCCAGCGCATCAAGATGAACGTTAGCCACGCCTTCCATTTTCTCCGGCAGTTGCGTCAGCTCGAAGTAGTGGGTGGCGAACAGCGTCATGGCCTTGATTTTATTCGCGAGGCTTTCAGCACAGGCCCAGGCCAGAGACAGGCCGTCATAGGTTGAGGTTCCGCGTCCTACCTCATCCATCAGCACCAGGCTGTGCTCCGTCGCGTTATGCAGAATATTAGCCGTTTCGGTCATCTCGACCATGAAGGTTGAGCGACCGCTCGCCAGATCGTCCGCTGCCCCAACGCGAGTGAAGATACGATCGATGGGGCCAATCTCCACTTTTTGCGCCGGGACGTAGCTGCCGATATACGCGAGCAAAGCAATCAGCGCCGTCTGGCGCATGTAGGTACTCTTACCGCCCATGTTCGGGCCGGTAATGATCAGCATTCTTCTCTGCGGCGAGAGGCTCAGCGGGTTGGCGATGAACGGTTCGTTCAGCACCTGCTCAACGACCGGGTGACGGCCTTCCGTAATGCGAATGCCGGGCTTGTCGGTAAAGGTCGGGCAGGTATAGTTCAGCGTTTCAGCCCGTTCAGCCAGGTTCACCAGCACGTCCAGCTCCGCCAGCGCGCTGGCGCTGAGCTGCAGGTCAGCAAGGTGCGGCATCAGCATGTCGAACAGCTCGTCATACAGCTGTTTTTCCAGCGCCAGGGCTTTACCTTTCGAGGTGAGTACTTTGTCCTCGTACTCTTTCAGCTCGGGAATGATGTAACGCTCGGCGTTTTTCAAGGTCTGACGACGTACGTAGTGAATCGGCGCCAGATGGCTTTGCCCGCGGCTGATCTGAATGTAGTAACCGTGTACCGCGTTATACCCCACTTTCAGCGTGTCGAGCCCAAGACGCTCGCGTTCGCGAATTTCCAGCTTATCGAGATAGTCCGTCGCGCCGTCGGCCAGCGCGCGCCATTCGTCCAGCTCCTCGTTGTAGCCTGGAGCAATCACGCCGCCGTCGCGCACCAGAACCGGAGGCGCATCAATAATGGCGCGCTCCAGCAGCTCGCGAAGTTCAGTAAATTCGCCCATCGTTTCGCGGAGTTTCTGTACCGGCGCGCTGTCAACGTCACTCAGCTGAGCACGCAGCTCCGGCAGCTGCTGGAAAGCATGTCGCATCCGCGCAAGGTCGCGTGGTCGCGCGGTGCGCAGAGCCAGACGGGCCAGGATACGCTCCAGATCGCCCACCTGGCGCAGGACCGGCTGCAGCTCGGTATAGCGATCCTGCAACGCAGCAATCGTCTGCTGGCGGCAAACCAGCGTATCGGTATCGCGAATCGGCATATGCAGCCAGCGTTTCAGCATGCGACTGCCCATCGGCGTCACCGTGCTGTCGAGCACCGACGCGAGCGTGTTTTCAACGCCTCCTGCCAGGTTCTGGGTGATCTCCAGGTTACGGCGCGTGGCGGCATCCATGATGATGCTGTCCTGCTGGCGCTCCATGGTGATAGAGCGGATATGCGGCAGGGCGGTGCGCTGGGTGTCTTTCACGTACTGCAGCAGGCAACCTGCGGCACACAGCCCGCGTGGAGCATTTTCCACGCCAAAGCCAATCAGATCGCGGGTACCGAACTGCAGGTTCAGCTGCTGGCGCGCGGTATCAATTTCAAATTCCCACAGCGGGCGACGGCGCAATCCGCGACGGCCTTCAATCAGCGCCATTTCGGCGAAGTCTTCGGCGTAGAGCAATTCTGCCGGGTTGGTGCGCTGCAGTTCGGCAGCCATCGTTTCGCGGTCAGCCGGCTCACTCAGGCGAAAACGCCCGGAGCTGATGTCCAGCGTGGCGTAGCCAAACCCTTTGCCGTCCTGCCACAGCGCCGCCAGCAGGTTATCCTGGCGCTCCTGAAGCAGGGCTTCATCACTGATGGTGCCTGGCGTGACGATGCGCACAACTTTGCGCTCAACCGGGCCTTTCGAGGTTGCCGGATCGCCGATTTGTTCGCAGATGGCAACGGACTCACCCTGATTCACCAGCTTGGCCAAATAGTTTTCAACCGCGTGGTGCGGGATACCGGCCATCGGGATGGGCTCGCCTGCGGATGCGCCACGTTTGGTTAGCGAGATGTCGAGCAACTGCGACGCACGTTTAGCATCGTCATAAAACAGCTCGTAAAAATCGCCCATGCGGTAAAACAGCAGGATTTCCGGATGCTGTGCCTTCAGCTTCAGGTACTGCTGCATCATCGGCGTATGTGCGTCGAAATTGTCGATTGTGCTCATGGAGTTATGATGTCCATTTCTTTGAAAATAAACCGTTTTGAGCGGCTCAGTGGCCGTTTGTTCGTTCTATTGTCGCATGAAAAAAAGGTACGGCGCAGAAAAATGTGGCGGCTTTACGAGGCACCTTCAGACATTAACTCAATGACGATTTTTCCATGCTCAACGCCCACCCTGACCTGGGAGTTGGTGGTAAAGCCCGCCTTTTCAAGCCAGTCTCCTTTTAAGCTCAGCGCCGCATGCACGCTGTATCGCTTTGGTATCTTCGTTTTTCGATCCTCGTGACGTTTTCTGAAATATCCCACTTTTAAATGGCGGTAGGGTTTGCCGATCGCGATCTCTTTCATAGGGTCTCCAGACTATACGGACAACGGTCATTCCTGATGCCTGTATAAAATACCAGTGATTTTCAGGAGGTGCAGGGTTAATAGTGGAATCAGGCTTCAGAAAACGGAATGCAATACCTGAAATCCACAGTTTTAAAGTGTATTATTGATGCATCTTATTATTTGGTAAGTCGCTATGACCGGTAAACGCATATCACGTGAAAAAGAGACCATCGCGAAAATGATCGCGTTGTACGCAAAGCAGTGTCCACAGGCTTCTCAGGAAGCGGGGCATTATCAGGCGCTCAACGCGTATGCTGATAAGCGCCTGGATAAGTGCGTTTTTGGTGAAGAAAAGCCCGCCTGTAAACAATGCCCGGTGCACTGCTACCAGCCTGCCAGACGTGAAGAGATGAAGCAGATTATGCGCTGGGCAGGCCCGCGTATGTTATGGCGTCACCCCATTCTGACCGTCCGCCATCTGATGGATGATCGTCGTCCGGTGCCGGAACTGCCGGAGAAGTATCGCCCGAAAAAGTGAACCGATCAGCTTCGTAGCGGGCGGCAAATCACGTTCAGGGCCAGCGCGCTGCAGAGTGGAAAGAGCGCCAGCAGCAGCCACGGGTAAATCGCCTGCGTTGAAGGCACCAGCGCGCGATCCAGCAGGCTGCCAAATAACAAGTTTCCAGCCAGTACCGCAATACCACCGGCGGTGGAGAGTGCGCCATAGTGCGCGCCCAGCGTGGATTCATCGGCGAACCGCGGAATGAGATCTTTTGCTGAGGGCACCAGCAGCATCTGTCCCAGCGTCAGCAGCGTGACAAACGAGACCGAGGGCAGAAGCCGCAGCCAGCCCTCAGGCGGTTCTGTTGCCGCAAACATTGCCACGCTCGCAAAGGCGGCGGAAAGCAGCAAAAAGCCCACCGGAAGAATGTTCACCGCGCCCACGCGTCGGGCGACACGCGCCAGCGGCAGCTGTAAGGTAATGATCAGAACGGAGGCCAGCATAAAAAGCGGGCCGAGATCTTTCTCGTTACCGCCGGAGCGCTGGATCTCCACCGGCAGCGCCAGATAGAGCTGGTTATAGCTTAACAGCCAGGAGCTGTAGGCAATGATAAAGGCGACAAAGCGCGGCTGGCGGAACGTCGTCCACCAGGGCACTATTTTTATCTTCTGTGAACGTTGCCCGGCAGCAGGCAGACAGAAGTAAAGCACCACTAGCGCAATGATAAAGATGCCTGCCCCCGCCAGCGCCACCTGGCGGAAGCCAAGCCCCGTTAGCAGAGCGCCAGCAACCGGGCCCAGTACCGCGCCGAGCTCCCCGCAGACGGCAAAGAGCGCAAACCACTCTGCCCGGCTTCGTTTCCCTTTCGCCTCGCTGTGGGTACCCGCTTTCGCCAGCAGAGCCTCAATTGAGGGAGAAAATAGCGCGCCGCCGACGCCCGTCAGACACGCGCCCAGAATAATCGGCCACAGCGATCCCCCGAAGGCCAGCAGCAGATAGCCTGAAACACGAACTATACAGCCGCTGAGGATGATGACCTTCGCGCCAAACCGGTCCGAGAGCGCACCGCCAACGATAAACATCCCCTGCTGCGAGAACGTGCGCAGGCCCAGGATCAGCCCGATGAGCCCGCCGGAGAGCAGCATGTCGTCACGCAGAAATACCGCCAGGAAGGGAACGACGGCGTAAAAACCAATGTTAAAAACAAACTGGCTACCCAGTAAAACGGGCGGCCAGAGCGTGGTGGCGGGGCGAAGGGACATTGTCGATCACTCGTCCCTAAACGATAAAGTGAATGTGCTTTTTGCCATGAAACGGCGAGATCTCAATTTTGGTTTTGACCCGGAAGACATCCCAGAGCAACGACTCGGATAAGATGTCCTGCGGCGTTCCGGTCGCCACAATTTGCCCCTTCTGCATCACAATCAGCGAGTCGCAGAACATTGAAGCGTGGTTGAGATCGTGGATGGCGACGATACTGGTAACGGGTAATTGGCTGATCAACTGCATCAGCTGCATCTGATGATGGATATCCAGGTGGTTGGTCGGTTCATCCAGCAGGATTTCGGTTGGCGTTTGCGCCAGCGCGCGGGCAATATGCACCCGCTGACGCTCGCCGCCGGACAGGCTCAGCCAGCCCTGCTCGCTGCGGTCCAGCATATCGACACGCTGCAGAGCCGCGGTGACGGTGTCGTCATCCTGCGCGCTCCAGTTAGAAAAAGGGGAGTGGTGCGGAATACGTCCAAGTTTGACCACGTCGCGCACGCGCATATTGGCGTCGGTCATCCCGTGCTGCTCAACGAACGCCACCCGGCGGGCAAGCTGCTTTTTGGCGATGCGGGAAATGTCCTGCCCGTCCAGGGTCACGCTGCCCGAATCCGGGCGACGCAGGCCTGCCAGGATACGCAAAAGGGACGATTTGCCGCAGCCGTTAGGACCAAGCAAACCCACCGTTTCGCCGCGTGAAACCTTCAGCGAGACACCATTGACGATAACTTTTTTGCCTACCTTCCAGGTAATATTTTCAGCGCAGATACTCATCACTTATTCCTTGAGCGGTAGATAATCACGGCAAAGAAAGGTACGCCCACCAGCGCGGTGACCACGCCGACGGGCAGGCTCTGCGGGGCAATCAGCATGCGCGAGGCGATATCGGCCAGCACCATCAGGATCGCCCCCGCCAGCGCGCTGGCAATCAGCAGCGTGCGGTGCAGCGGCCCGAACAGGAAGCGCATGACGTGAGGCACCACCAGCCCTACAAAGCCGATTGAGCCCGCCATGCTGACGATGGTCGCGGTGATCAGGGCCGTGGTGGTAAACAGGGCAAGACGCACCCAGGGCACGGCAATGCCTAAGGAGGCAGCCGCGTCATCACCAAAGGTAAAGGCGTCCAGCGCCCGGGAATAGTAGAGGCAGACGGCAAGGCCCGCCAGCACGACAACCAGCGCCAGCTGGAATTCCGGCCAACGCACGCCGCTAAAGCTGCCCAGCAGCCAGAACATCACGTCGCGCGCCTGCTGCGCGCTGGCGGAGGTGCTGATGGTGTAGGCGGTAATGGCGTTGAAAAGCTGAGATGCAGCAACGCCTGCCAGAATGGTGCGTTCATTGCCGCCGCGCGCGCCGTTCGTCAGAAAGGCGACAAACGCAAAGGCGGCGAACGCCCCGGCAAACGCGCCCGCAGAGAGCGATACCGCGCCGGTGCCGATGCCCAGGACGACGACCGATACCGCCCCGGTTGAGGCACCCGCCGACACGCCGAGCACGTAGGGTTCCGCCAGCGCGTTCTTCAGCAGGCTTTGCAGCACGGCACCGCAGATGGCTAAACCGGCCCCGCAGCAGGCCGCCACCAGCGCGCGGCTCAGGCGAAAGTCCCAGATTACGCTCTCATAAATGCGGTTGAGCGGAACGTCGGTCAGCCCCAGCTTATTGCCAATAGCGTAAAAGACGTTGGACAGCGGAATCGACAGCTCGCCGACGCTGACGCCAAGAGCAATCACTAAAAACAGCAGGACAACGGCAAGCAGAGCGGAAGTGGTCAGGATCAGGCCCTGGCGGGCCTGAAGTACGGCTGCCGTCATCAGTTCAGCCCCAGTTTTCTGAGCTGTTCACCCACCTGTTCAGCACCGTAAATCGTACGAATCGTCGGGTTCATCGCCTGACCGTCCATCACCACGATATGGCCTTTTTTGACGGCATCAAGCTGGCTCACGGCAGGATCGCTTTTCAGGAATTTGATTTTCTCATCCGCGTTATCCAGCGCCCAGCGGTTGCGGTCCAGACTGGAGACGACAATCACATCAGGGTTCGCGGCAATAATACTTTCCCAGCCGACGGTCGGCCATTCGGTCTCAGCGGTAATGGCGTTATGGCCACCCAGCACGTTAGCAATAAAACCGGAGGCGCTGTTTTTCCCGCCGACATATGCATCTGCCGAAGGCGAGGCGCTTGAGAACCAGAAAACAAACGAGAGATCTTTTTTGTTTTTACCAAATTCCTGACGCAGGTCGGCCTCACGTTTTTTGAAATCAGCGATAACGGCCTGGCCGCGCGCTTCAACGTTGAAAATCTTCGCGAAATCTTCAATCTCTTTATAAAGGTACGTCATATCCCACAGCGTCTGGCGGCTGCCGTACATATCGCCTGCCGCTTTTTTGGTGGCGCACATGCCTGGAGATAAATAGCTGTTCACGCCGACGGTAGCCAGATCTTCACGTTTTGCGACCTTACTTTCCGGCCCAAGCAGCAGGGGCAGCTGTGCAGGAACAAAATCGGGGTTTTGCGCAAGGATGGATTCAAGAGTCGGAATTTCGACGGTCAGGGTTTTGATTTTTGCATTCTGCTCAGCCAGTTGCGGCAGCACTTTGGTCGGCCAGAAGGCGCTGGCTTTGACCTTATCTTCCAGCCCCAGCAGGAGCAAAATTTCCACGGTGTTCTGACCGAGGGCCACGACGCGTTCCGGCGCTTTAGTGAATGTCTCTTTATAGCCACAGTTTTCAATCGTCAGAGGATATGTGGTTGCCAGAGCAGAACTGACCGACGCAATCGCCAGGCCTAACGCGCAGATGACCTTCTTCATGAAACGCTACCCTTCATTAATATTATTTTTGATGCAAATGAAACGCATTATTAAGGCGGAATTTTATACAGAGGAAAATATATTGTGTCAATGAGGGACAATTGCGCAGGGTGACGAAAAGCGGCGCCATAAGCGGCGCCGGAATGACGGGTTAAAGCAGGCTCTCTTTATCGATTCCCAGACGCTTCATGCGAGAGAGCAGGGTAGTGCGTTTCAGCCCCAGCCGCTGAGCTGCGCCCTTCGGTCCGGCTACCACGCCGTTGGTCTCTTTCAGCACGCGCAATATCAGCTGATATTCATCTTCGCCTTCCTGCGCGACTTCTGCCGAAAGCGTGGGGGCTTCCTGAAGGGATACTTCAGGCAAAGAGAGCTGAAGGACGTTCCCGCGCGTCAGCAGCACCGCGCGCTCAATGACGTTTTCCAGCTCGCGCACGTTCCCCGGCCACTCCATCGCCGAAAGGGTACGTAGCGTTTCGGCAGGAATACTGTCGATATTCCTCCCCATCCGGCGGGCAATCTTCGCGGTAAAGGCCTTCACCAGCAGCGGAATATCTTCCGGGCGCTCGCGCAGCGGCGGCAGGCAGATCGGAAAGACGTTCAGGCGATAGTAAAGATCGCTGCGAAACTCGCGGTCGGCGACCATCTTTTTCAGGTCGCGGTTGGTGGCGGCAATCAGCCGCACGTCGGTCTGGATAAGCTTGTTGCTGCCGAGGCGCTCAAACTCCTGTTCCTGCAAAACGCGCAGCAGCTTGGGCTGCAGCTCCAGCGGCATATCGCCCACTTCGTCGAGGAACAGCGAGCTTTTATCCGCCAGTTCGAAACGGCCCAGCCGCTGGCTGCTGGCCCCGGTAAACGCGCCGCGCTCGTGGCCGAAGAGGTCACTTTCCAGCAGACCCGCGGGCATCGCCGCGCAGTTCATCTTCACCATCCGCCGGCTGTTGCGGTTGCTCAGGTTATGAATGGCGCGGGCTATCAGCTCTTTACCGGTGCCGGTTTCACCGAGGATCAGCACCGTGCTGTCGCTCTGGGCAACCATTTCAACCTGCTTGAGGACGCTGTACATGGCATCGCTGCGCCCAATGATTTCGCCAAACTCGCTGTCCACGTTGTTGAGCTGTTCGGTCAGCGCCAGGTTTTCGTCCACCAGCCGCTCTTTCAGGCGGTGGATCTCCTGATAGGCGAGGGCGTTATCCAGCGCGATGGAAATACGCTCGGCGATCTGGCGCAGCAGCTTCAGGTTGGCGGTGGTAAACACGGCTTCATCGCACTGCGCCAGTTTGAGCACCCCAAGCATGGTGCTGCCGGACATCAGCGGCAGCAGGCACAGGGTCTGAATTTTGTTGCCCCAGGTGTTAAACAACATCCGCTCGTACGGCGCCACCGGGTCCTGCTCGCTAAGATTCAGCAGCAGGATCTCTTTGCTTTTAAATACCCGCTCAGAAAGGGTGCCCGCTTCGTCCACCTCGCTCTGCTCGTGCGCCGGATTGGCCTCATCAAGATAGTGGGTGGAGTAGATGTTCAGCTTGCCTTTGCGGTTCCCGCGTAGCGCGATGCTGATGGCGTCGATCCTGAAATAGTGGTGGATCTCCTTGGCGACTTCGCTGACCAGCTCGTCCATGTCGAGTCTTGAGAGTACGGCGTTGGTGATGGCGACCAGAATGCGGAAGTTATCGCGCTCGCGGCTCAGCAGGTCGTAATCCACGTTATTGGTGACGCGGCTTTGGATCTGCTCCGCGACAACGGCCACAATCTGGGCAAAGGTGTGCAGCCGCTCGTACTCCGCCTCGCTCCAGGGCTGGTCGGTATAGCGGATAAACTCGCAGCCGCCAAAGATATGGCCCTCCGCCGCCAGCGGCAGCATGCCGTAATGACCGAAAGGCTGATAGAGATTGCTCTCTGCCAGCCGCGGCCATGCCATCCGAAACTCTTCAAAATTGCAGTGCAGCACTTCAGGCCGGGAGAGAATGCGGCGCACCGGGCCGTGCGCGAGGTACGTTTCGTCTTCGTATTCAAACGTTTTGCCATTCTCGCGCGTGGAATAGTAGCTCGCGCGGTGCGTTCCGCTATGCCAGAGCACAATCGCCGCGCTGTCCGCCAGCGCCGATTGCCTGACCAGCCGTGTCAGGGCATCGCTCAGCGCGCCGAGATCGGGCTGTTGTAAAAGTGTGCGCGTGATGTCAAACAGGCCCTGCTGTCCAAGATCGCTCATCGGTGTATACGGCATTATTGCTTTCCAATAGAAACTGGCAAAAAAGAGACTTCACTGCTGACCGCTTATGGCGCGGTTCTAGCAAATTCGGGGTAACGGCTCAGCGTGCGGCAGATCCAGCGTGCGCTTCACGCCGTAAAGTCCGGTCAGGCGCACCCCTTTGCGCTCAACCACGTCGCCAATGATGGCCGCGTCTTTCCCTAAGGGATGCGCTCTCAGCTGTTCAAGTACGGCTTCCGCCGCCGAACGTTCCACGCCGATCGCCAGCTTGCCCTCGTTGGCAAAGTTTAGCGGGTCAAGCCCTAAAAGCTCACACAGCCCCCGCACGGCAGGCTTAACGGGCAGGTCGCGCTCGCTCAGTTCAATCCCGCACCCGCTGCTTGCGGCGAACTCGTGGACAACGGCATTCACCCCGCCCCGGGTGGCGTCGCGCAGGGCTTTGACGCCCGGTATGTCGCGCAGCGTCTGGATAAGCGGGGTGAGCACCGCGCAGTCGCTGCGAAGCTCGCCGTCCAGCCCCAGGCCTTCGCGCAGGTTCAGGATGGTTGCCCCGTGGCAGCCCAGCGTTCCGCTGACAATCAGCACGTCGCCCACCGAAAGCTGCTGCGCGCCCCAGTGAACGTCGGCGGGGATCGCCCCCATTCCGGCGGTGTTGATGAAGAGCTTATCCGCCGCGCCGCGCTGGACCACTTTGGTATCCCCGGTGACGATAGCGATCCCCGCCTCGCGGGCGGTGTGCGCCATGCTGTTGACCACTGCCGCAAGCGTCTCCATCGGTAATCCTTCTTCGAGGATAAATCCGCACGAGAGGTAGCGCGGAATGGCGCCGCTGACGGCCACGTCGTTGGCCGTACCGCAGACGGCGAGCTTGCCAATATCGCCGCCCGGGAAGAATAGCGGGTCAATCACGTAGCTGTCAGTGGAGAACGCCAGCCGGTCGCCGTGTGCGGTGAGGGTTGAGAGCGCGATGCGCGCCTGATCCTCCTGTTCGGCGAGCCAGGGGTTATTAAAGGCCTCCATGAACAGCCGGTTAATCAGCTGCTGCATCGCCTGTCCACCGCTTCCGTGCGCCATTTCCACCGTGTTCATGCTTCACACTCCTGGTTGCGATACTGATACCACGCGGCGCATGCCCCTTCAGAGGAGACCATCAGCGCGCCAAACGCGGTTTGCGGGTTACAGGTGTTGCCAAATAGCGGGCAGTGATGAGGTTTGCATTTGCCGGTAAGCACCTCGCCGCAGCGGGCCCGGGGATCGTCGCACACCTGCTGCGGCTGAGGGCGGAAGTGCGCTTCGGCATCAAATTCGCGATAGGCAGGCGTCAGGCGCACGCCGGATTCGGCAATCAGCCCCAGCCCGCGCCACTCGCTGTCGCCCTCAACGCTAAACACGTCAGCTATCGCCTGCTGCGCCCGTTCATTTCCCGCATCGGGCACCACGCGGCGGTACTGGTTTTCGACCGCGCTCAGGGACGCTATTTTCTGCTCAACCAGCATGGCTACGCCTTGCAGTAGATCAAGCGGTTCGAAACCAGCCACCACTAACGGACGATTGTGCTGATCAGCGATAAAACCGTAGGCGTCTGTGCCAATCACCATGCTGACGTGGCCCGGCGCCAGAAACGCGTCGATGCCGTTGTCTGGCTCTTCGAGCAGGCTGCGCAGCGTGGGAATGAGCGTAATATGCTGGCAGAAAAAGAAAAAGTTAGTGACGTTGCGCGCTTTCGCCTGCTGCAGCGTGATGGCCGTAGCGGGCATGGTGGTTTCAAAACCCAGCCCGAAAAAGACGACCTTGCGCTCAGGGTTAGCCTCTGCCAGCGTCAGGGCATCCATCGGCGAGTAAACGATCCGCACGTCCGCGCCGCGCGCCTTCGCCTGCAGCAGCGAGCCGTTTTTCCCCGGCACGCGCATCGCGTCGCCAAAGGTGCAGAAAATGACGTTGGGCTGGCCGGCAATTTCGATGCAGCTGTCGATACGCCCCATCGGCAAAACGCACACCGGGCAGCCGGGGCCGTGAATAAACTCGATGTTCTCCGGCAGCAGCTGGTCGAGGCCAAACTTGAAGATGGCGTGCGTGTGCCCGCCGCACACCTCCATGATCCGCAGCGGCCTTTCGTTCGTGTAGTCCAGCAGCGCCGCGCGCGTTTTCAGATGTCCGATAAGCTGCATCACCTGTTCTGGCGCGCGGTATTCATCAACGTAACGCATAGGCTAGCGCTCCTCGCCGTACAGGAGCGCGCCCACGTCCGGCTCCACGTCAAACATGTTTTGCAGCGCGTCCAGCGTGTCGCGGGCTTCCGCTTCGTTAATCACGCTCATCGCAAACCCCACGTGGACCAGCACCCACTGGCCGAGGCGCGACGCGCCCGTCTCATCGGTGCTGCCCACCAGCGTCAGGTCGACGTCGCGCAGGATGCCGCAAACCTCCACTTTAGCCTGATTGCCGTCGAGGGAATGGATTTGTCCCGGTACGCCTATGCACATCGTTCGCTCTCCAGCCAGTCCAACCAGGCGTCCATGCCGTCGCCGCGCGTGGCGGAAACCAGCAGGATGTGAATGTCCGGGTTCACCTCGCGGGCATAGGCAAGGCACTTATCCACGTCGAAGTTCAGGTACGGCAGCAGATCGACTTTGTTCAGCAGCATGAGGGAGGCGGCGGCGAACATGTGCGGGTACTTCAGCGGCTTGTCCTCTCCTTCAGTCACGGAGAGCACCGCCACTTTATGCCGTTCGCCGAGGTCGAAGCTTGCCGGGCATACCAGGTTACCGACGTTTTCGATAAACAGGATGCCGTTATCCGCCAGCGGCAGGCGAGGGGCGGCGTCGGCAATCATCTGCGCATCCAGGTGGCAGCCCTTGCCGGTGTTAACCTGGATGGCGGGCGTCCCGGTTTCGCGGATGCGCGCTGCGTCGTTAACGGTTTGCTGATCGCCTTCGATCACCGCGCAGGAGACGCGTTCGTTCAGGCGCGTGAGCGTTTCGGTCAGCAGCGTGGTTTTGCCGGAGCCGGGGCTGGAGACCAGGTTCAGCACCAGCAGTTGACGCGCGGCAAAGCGGGCGCGGTTGCGGGCGGCGATCTGGTTATTTTTGTCCAGCACGTCGATCTCCACCTCCAGCATCTGGCGCTGGCTTATGCCCGGCGCGTGGGTGCCCGCTTCGCCGTGGCCGTAATGCAGATCGCCCGCGTCGGAACGCTGCGGCGCAAAGGTGATGCCGGTCAGGGCCGCCGCAGGACGCGGGGCAGGGGAAAAGGGCGCGGAGCGAAACGCGGAGTGGGGACGGTGTTCATCCCCTTCTATATACAGGTTGCCTTCGGCGCAACCGCAGGTGCTACACATACATTACTCCTTCTCGATTTCGAGGCGTTGGATCTGCATACCGTCATCCGCCACGATGCGAAGATCCGTGCTCTGACACTGCGGGCAGCGCTGAACCTTTGATGAGAGCAGGGTGACGTACTGCTGGCACTGCTCGCACCAGCACTCCGCCTGCTGCTCGTCGATATGCAGCGCGCAGCCTTCCGCCAGCGTGCCGCGGCACACCAGCTCAAAACAAAAGTTCAGGGCGCTGGTCTCGACGCAGGAAAACGCCCCGACCTTCAGCCAGACGCCGGTGACGCGCTTCGCGTGGTTTTGCACTGCCTGCTGTTCGATAAGTTCCAGAGCCCGCTGGCAGAGGGTGATTTCGTGCATGACGCCTCCTCAATGATTTGCGCCAGTAAATGCAATAACGGTGCCAGCTTGATTTGCGTTACGGCGTGACGATGTCAGCGCTGTCGAAATGACACGTCGACACGGCGGCGTTGACAGTGTCTTTTTTGATAAAAATCATTCAAATCAACAAATTAAAAACTGGCACGGAATCTGCTTAACAGCCGCTATCTCCATTAACCGGATACCTTCTATGACTATTTGGGAAATTAGCGAAAAAGCGGATTACATCGCGCAGCGCCACCAGCAGCTTCAGGATCAGTGGCACCTCTACTGTAACTCTCTGGTTCAGGGGATCACCCTGTCAAAAGCCCGACTGCATCATGCAATGAGCTGCGCGGCGCAGGGGGATATGCGCTTTGTCCTGTTCGGTCATTTCACGGTCTTTGTGACCCTGGCAGACAGCTTTAACAGCCACACCATCGAGTACTACGTTGAGAATAAAGAGGGTGAAAAACAACGTATTGCGCAGGCGCAGCTGATGGCCGACGGCATGGTCGACGGCTACGTCAGCAACCGCGATCGCCAGCAGGTGCTTGAGCACTATCTGGAGAAAATCGCGCCGGTTTACAACGGTCTCTACGCCGCGGTTGAGCACGACTTGCCGGTCGACCTCAAACAGCTCGTCGCGGGAAAGGCCCCCGCAAATCTTGCCTGATAACCGAATGTCGAAAAGTGTCGATGAGACAGTTTTTCGTCGTCAAAAATGACCATCACCAGAGGATTGCCCGGTGAACCGTTTTGTAATTGCTGACTCGACGGTCTGTATTGGCTGTCGGACCTGTGAGGCGGCGTGTTCGGAAACGCACCGCCTGCACGGGCTGCAGTCCATGCCGCGCCTGCGCGTCATGCGTAATGAGAAAGAGTCTGCCCCGCAGCTCTGCCACCACTGTGAAGATGCCCCTTGCGCGGGCGTCTGTCCCGTCAATGCCATCACCCGCGTCGATGGCGCGGTCCAGCTGAACGAAAGCCTGTGCGTGAGCTGCAAGCTGTGCGGCATCGCCTGCCCGTTCGGTGCCATTGAATTCTCCGGCAGCCGCCCGCTGCATATCCCGGCGAACGCCAATACCCCGAAAGCGCCGCCTGCGCCACCGGCTCCGGCACGCGTGAGCACGCTGCTGGACTGGGTGCCCGGCATCCGCGCTATTGCGGTGAAGTGCGACCTGTGCAGCTTTGACGAACAGGGCCCGGCCTGCGTGCGGACCTGCCCGACCAAAGCGCTGATCCTGGTTAACATCCGCGATATCGCCCGCACCAGCAGGCGCAAGCGCGAGCTGACCATTAATACCGACGTCGGCGATCTTTCGCTTCTGCAGGCGCTAAACGAGGGGGCGAAATGAACGCGATATTTATGATTAACAGCGCCGTGGCGTACTTTGCCGCTGCCGCCGCGCTGGCGCTGGTGTTCTCTTTCCATAAAACCCTGAGCGGCTGGATAGCCGGTATCGGCGGGGCAGTCGGCAGCCTGATGACGCTGGCGGCGGGCGGTGTCGTCCTGCTCGGCGGACAATCAGTGGAAACACTCATGCCGCTGATTCGCCATACCGTGGCGATTACGCCGCTGAACGCCATCTGGCTGGTGACCTTTGGCCTGTGCGGGCTGTTTATCAGCCTGTTCAATATTGACTGGCACCGCCATCAGCAGACCAAAGCCAACGGCCTGCTGGTCAATCTGCTGATGGCCGCCGCGGTCTGCACGGTTATCGCCAGCAACCTCGGCGCGCTGGTGGTGATGGCGGAGATCATGGCGCTGTGTGGCGTGTTCCTGACCGGCTGCAGCGCCTCCAGCAAGCTATGGTTTGCGCTCGGACGCCTCGGCACGCTGCTGCTGGCGCTGGCCTGCTGGCTGGTGTGGCAGCGTTTTGGCACCCTGGACTTTGCCGCGCTTAACGGCCAGCCGCTGGGGAACGACGTCTGGCTGCTGGGCGCAGTCGGCTTTGGCCTGCTGGCCGGGATTATCCCGCTGCACGGTTGGGTCCCGCAGGCGCACGCGAATGCCTCTGCGCCCGCCGCCGCGCTGTTTTCGACGGTGGTAATGAAGGTCGGTCTGTTCGGCATTTTGACGATTACCCTGACGGGCGGTCAGCCGCCGCTGTGGTGGGGGGTAGCGCTGCTGATTGCGGGAATGATCACCGCCTTTGTCGGCGGGCTGTACGCCCTGATGGAGCACAACATCCAGCGTCTGCTGGCCTATCACACCCTGGAAAACATCGGCATCATCCTGCTCGGCATGGGCGCGGGCGTCACCGGGCTGGCGCTCAACCAACCGGCGCTGATTGCCGCCGGGTTTATCGGCGGTCTGTATCACCTCGTCAACCATAGCCTGTTTAAAACCACTCTGTTCCTCGGCGCGGGCAGCGTCTGGTTCCGCACCGGCCATCGCGATATCGAAAAGCTCGGTGGGATTGGCAAAAAGATGCCGATGATTTCACTCGCCATGCTGGTGGGGCTGATGGCGATGGCCGCGCTGCCGCCGCTGAACGGCTTTGCCGGGGAGTGGGTGATCTATCAGTCCTTCTTCGCGCTCGGCCAGAGCGACGCGTTTATCGCGCGGCTGCTCGGCCCGCTGCTGGCGGTGGGCCTGGCGATTACCGGGGCGCTGGCGGTGATGTGCATGGCGAAGGTCTACGGCGTCACCTTCCTCGGCGCGCCGCGTACCCGTGAAGCGGAAAACGCCTGCTGCGCCCCGGTACTGATGGCCACCAGCGTGGTCGCGCTGGCGCTGTGCTGCATTGCGGGTGGGGTTGCCGCGCCGTGGCTGCTGCCGCTGCTGGGCCACGCCGTTCCGCTGCCGCTGGCGACGGCGCATACCGTTGTCTCCCAGCCGATGATTGCGCTGCTGCTGATCGCCGGGCCGCTCCTGCCGTTCGTGCTGATGCTGTTCTTCAGACGCGACCGTCTCGCCTCCCGCTCTCGCGGCGCGGCGTGGGCCTGCGGTTATGAACACGAGCCGTCAATGGTTATCACCGCCCACGGTTTTGCCATGCCGGTGAAGGAGAACTTCGCCGCCGTGCTGAAGCTGCGCCAGTGGCTTAACCCGCAGGGCTGGGTGCCGGGCTGGCAGAGTGCTGCCGTGCCCGTGCTGTTCCGCCGACTGGCGCTGATCGAGCTGGCGGTGCTGGTAGTGATTGTGATTTCACGAGGAGCCTGACATGAGTCTTTTACTGGCAATTCTTCAGGCGCTGGTGCTGTTCGCCGCCGCGCCGCTGCTGTCGGGCATCACGCGCGTGGCGCGCGCCCGAATGCACAACCGTCGCGGGCCTGGCATGCTCCAGGAGTACCGCGATCTCTTCAAACTGCTCTCCCGCCAGAGCGTCGCGCCGGATGCCGCGGGCTGGGTGTTCCGCCTGACGCCGTTCGTGATGGTCGGCGTGATGCTCACCATCGCCACCGCGCTGCCGGTGGTCACGGTAGGCTCGCCGCTGCCGGTGCTCGGCGATCTGATTACGCTCATCTATCTCTTCGCCATCGCGCGCTTCTTCTTTGCGATTGCGGGCCTGGACACCGGCAGCCCGTTTACCGGCATCGGCGCCAGCCGCGAGGCGATGCTCGGCGTGCTGGTTGAACCGATCCTGCTGCTGGGGCTGTGGGTGGCCGCGCAGGTTGCAGGTTCGACCCACATCAGTTTTATCACCGACACCGTTTACCACTGGCCGGTGGCCCGCTCCATCCCGCTCGTGCTGGCACTCTGCGCCTGCGCGTTCGCCACGTTTATTGAGATGGGCAAGCTGCCGTTCGATCTCGCGGAAGCGGAGCAGGAGCTGCAGGAAGGGCCGCTCACCGAGTACAGCGGCTACGGCTTTGCGGTGCTGAAGTGGGGCATCAGCCTTAAGCAATTGGTGGTGTTGCAGATGTTTGTTGGCGTTTTCTTCCCGTGGGGGCAGATGACGTACTTCTCTGCAGGCGGCCTGCTGCTGGCCGTGGTGGTGGCCGCCCTCAAGCTGCTGGTCGGCGTGCTGGTCATCGCCCTGTTTGAAAACAGCATGGCGCGCCTGCGTTTTGCGGCAACCTCGCGCATCACCTGGGCCGGTTTTGGTTTTGCATTTTTAGCGTTCGTCTCCTTGCTGGTGGCGTGATTAAAGAGAGTGTTTATGTCTGAAGAAAAGAAAGGTCAGCAGTATCTCGCCGCGTTGCATCAGGCTTTCCCCGGCGTGGTGCTGGAGGAGTCCTGGCAAACCAAAGATCAGATCACCATTACCGTGAAGGTGAACTACCTGCCGGAAGTGGTGGAGTTTCTCTATTACCAGCAGGGCGGCTGGCTGTCGGTGCTGTTCGGTAACGACGAGCGCCAGCTGTGCGGTAACTACGCGGTGTACTACGTGATGTCGATGGAGCAGGGCGAGAAGTGCTGGCTCACCGTGCGCGTCGAAGTCGACCCGAATAAGCCGGAATACCCGTCCGTGACGCCGCGCGTTCCTGCTGCCGTCTGGGGTGAGCGCGAGGTGCGCGACATGTACGGCCTGGTGCCGGTCGGCCTGCCGGACGAGCGTCGTCTGGTGCTGCCGGACGACTGGCCGGATGAACTCTATCCGCTGCGCAAGGACAGCATGGATTACCGCCAGCGTCCGGCCCCGACCACCGACAGCGAAACCTACGAGTTCATCAACGAGCTGGGCAGCAAGAAGAACAACGTGGTGCCGATCGGCCCGCTGCACGTCACCTCCGACGAACCGGGCCACTTCCGCCTGTTCGTCGACGGCGAAAATATCATCGACGCTGACTACCGCCTGTTCTACGTCCACCGCGGCATGGAGAAGCTGGCGGAAACCCGCATGGGCTACAACGAGGTCACGTTCCTCTCTGACCGCGTGTGCGGCATCTGCGGCTTCGCCCACAGCACCGCCTACACCACCTCGGTGGAGAACGGTATGGGGATCGTGGTGCCGGAGCGCGCGCAGATGATCCGCGCCATTCTGCTGGAGGTGGAGCGCCTGCACTCGCACCTGCTAAACCTCGGTCTGGCCTGCCACTTCGTCGGCTTTGACTCCGGGTTTATGCAGTTCTTCCGCGTGCGCGAAGCGTCGATGAAAATGGCGGAAATTCTCACCGGGGCGCGTAAAACTTACGGCCTGAACCTGATCGGCGGGATCCGCCGCGACCTGCTGAAAGACGACATGATCAAGACTCGCCAGCTGGCGCAGCAGATGCGTCGCGACGTGCAGGAGCTGGTGGACATGCTGCTCAGCACGCCAAACATCGAGCAGCGCACCGTCGGGATTGGTCGCCTCGATCCGGAAATTGCCCGCGACTTCAGCAATGTCGGCCCGATGGTGCGCGCCAGCGGCCACGCCCGCGACACCCGCGCCGATCACCCGTTCGTCGGCTACGGCCTGCTGCCGATGACCGTGCACAGCGAACAGGGCTGCGACGTTATTTCTCGCCTCAAGGTGCGTATTAACGAGGTCTACACCGCCCTGAACATGATTGACTTTGGCCTCGATAACCTGCCGGGCGGTCCGCTGATGGTAGAAGGCTTCACCTATATTCCAAACCGCTTTGCCCTCGGCTTTGCCGAAGCGCCGCGCGGGGATGACATTCACTGGAGCATGACCGGCGACAATCAGAAGCTTTACCGCTGGCGCTGTCGCGCTGCGACCTACGCCAACTGGCCTACTCTGCGCTATATGCTGCGCGGTAACACGGTCTCTGACGCGCCGCTGATCATCGGCAGCCTCGATCCGTGCTACTCCTGCACTGACCGCATGACGGTGGTGGACGTGCGCAAGAAGAAAAGCCAGGTGGTGCCGTACAAAGAGCTTGAGCGCTACAGCATCGAGCGCAAGAACTCGCCGCTGAAATAAGGACACGCCATGTTTACCTTTATCAAAAAAGTGATCAAAACCGGCGCGCAGACCAGCAGCTATCCGCTGGAGCCGATCCCGGTGGATAAAAACTTTCGCGGCAAGCCGGAGCACAACCCGCAGCAGTGCATCGGCTGCGCGGCCTGCGTCAACGCCTGCCCGTCGAACGCCTTAACGGTGGAAACGGACCTCAAAACCGGCGAGCTGGCCTGGCAGTTTAACCTCGGGCGCTGCATCTTCTGCGGCCGCTGCGAGGAGGTTTGCCCGACGGTCGCCATTCGACTTTCCCAGGAGTACGAGCTGGCGGTGTGGAAAAAAGAGGATTTTCTCCAGCAGTCGCGCTTCGCGCTGTGCAATTGCCGCGTCTGCAAGCGTCCGTTCGCCGTGCAAAAAGAGATCGACTACGCGATCGCGCTGCTGCAGCACAACGGCGACGCCCGCGCGGAGCATCACCGCGAAAGCTTCGAAACCTGCCCGGAGTGCAAACGTCAGAAGTGCCTGCTGCCGTCCGACCGCATTGATATTACCCGCCATATGAGAGAGGCCAGCTGATGGAAAACTTACTCGGCCCGCGCGACGATAACGGCATTCCGGTGCCGCTGACGGTGGAGGAGTCCATCGCCAGCATGAAAGCGTCGCTACTGAAAAAAATCAAACGCTCGGCCTACGTCTACCGCGTGGACTGCGGCGGCTGCAACGGCTGTGAGATCGAGATCTTCGCCACCCTGTCGCCGCTATTTGACGCCGAGCGCTTCGGCATCAAAGTGGTACCGTCCCCGCGTCATGCGGACATTCTGCTGTTTACCGGGGCGGTGACCCGCGCCATGCGATCGCCCGCGCTGCGCGCCTGGCAGTCCGCGCCGGATCCGAAAATCTGCATCTCCTACGGCGCCTGCGGCAACAGCGGCGGCATCTTCCACGATCTTTACTGCGTCTGGGGCGGCACCGACAAAATCGTGCCGGTGGATGTCTATATTCCGGGCTGCCCGCCGACGCCCGCCGCCACGCTGTACGGCTTTGCGATGGCGCTCGGCCTGCTGGAGCAGAAGATCCACGCCCGCGCACCTGGCGAGATCGACAACCAGCCCGCAGCCATTCTGCATCCGGACATGGTGCAGCCGCTGCGCGTGAAGGTGGACCGCACGGCGCGCAGGCTGGCGGGCTATCGCTACGGGCGTCAGATTGCCGACGATTACCTGCGCCTGCTGAGCCAGGGCGACCATCAGGTGGCGCGCTGGCTGGAGGCGGAAAACGATCCGCGTCTCAATGAGATCGTGGCAAACCTGAACAGCATTGTGGATGAGGCGCGTATCCGATGAGTGAAACGGTGGTGTTCAGCCAGCTGAGCCGTAAGTTTATTGATGAGAACGATGCCACGCCGGATGCGGCGCAGCAGGTGGTCTATTACAGCCTGGCGATTGGGCACCACCTCGGGGTGATCGACTGCCTGGAGGCGGCGCTCAGCTGCCCGTGGACGGAATACCTGGCGTGGATCGCCACGCTGGAGGAGGGCAGCACCGCGCGGCGCAAGATGGAGGGCGTACCGAAGTACGGCGAGATCGTTATCGACGCCAACCATATCACGATGCTCGCCAACGCCTTTGACGCGGCGCTCGGCAGGCAAACCCCGGCGCAGCAGGCGTGGAGCAAAACGCTGCTCGGCATGCTGCACGATATTCATCAGGAGAGCGCCATCTACCTGATGGTGAGGAGATTACGTGACTGACGTTTTACTGTGTGTCGGCAACAGCATGATGGGCGACGACGGCGCGGGCCCGCTTCTGGCAGAAATGTGCGCCGCGAACCCGCAGGGCGATTGGGTGGTAATCGACGGCGGTAGCGCGCCGGAAAACGATGTGGTCGCCATTCGCGAGCTGCACCCGGAAAGGCTGCTAATCGTCGATGCCACCGATATGGGGCTCAACCCGGGCGAGATCCGCCTGATTGATCCGGACGACATCGCCGAGATGTTTATGATGACCACCCACAATATGCCGCTGAACTACCTGGTCGATCAGATTAAAGACGACGTGGGCGAGGTGTTGTTTTTAGGAATTCAGCCGGACATTGTCGGGTTTTATTACCCGATGACGCCGCCGGTGAAGGCGGCGGTGGAGGAGGCTGTCTCTTATACACATCT
>NZ_JAAQOK010000003.1:0-161162 GCF_011683705.1 Enterobacter sp. 725m/11
AGATGTGTATAAGAGACAGGCTCATAACGGTTCGTCAGAATACCCGCAAATCCCTAGCGACATGCCTGAAACAGTTAAAGAGGTTAAGCAGAAAATCCTACTTCCGATGCTTATATAGCCGTCTGGTTAGCTGCCAGTGCAGATCTTTTATGCTGTCATTCCTGGCCGACCGTCAGGCGGATCGCCCGATGGAGTGGGATATCCGCAACGGCGTCATCCAGCGCTACGGCCGCAAACACGGCATTGCGGTGCCCATCAGCGACGTGGTGGTGCTGCTGCTGGCGGCGGGGAGCGAGGGGCCGGGCTAACGGCCGCTGTTTTTCCATTCGGCAAAGTAATGGGCGGCCGTGCTGCCCATCGCTTTTCTAAACAAAATGATAAACGCATTCATACCTGAGAGTGGAGGCGGGCCGATAGAGAGGAAGGGAGATGAATATGAATGTCCGCTCTGTGCCAGCAGCAGACGTTGAGGAGAATATTATTTTGATGTGAAATATTTGCGTAATATTTTTTCTAATAGCGAGAAAACGACCGTCACCCTTTTGGGAGTAATCAGCTGGTAAGGTCGATATAAATAAAATTGCCATTTCTCCTGTCGGAGCTCTGGCAGTGGGGGAACAAGTTGGCCGCTTGCTAAGTACTCCCTACAGATAAAATCGCTGGATTGTACAACCGTTTTTCCGGCCAATGCAGCCTGAATTTCGGCGTATGGGTCTGTAGTATAAAACTCAATATGACGAGGGACAAAAGTATTCACTGCGTCACTCATAAACTCAAATGATTTTCCTGTCTCAGGATTAATTAAACCACTAAATGGATAACGCTGTCGAAGATCTTCTAAATCAGTAGGTGCTCCCAGACGCTCAATAAGTTCAGGGGATGCAACCAAAATATGTTCAACTTGTCCGATGTTTTTAATGATAAAGTTTGGATTAGGTTCTCGCCCTACGCGTATACCTATATCGATACGATGCTCAATAGTATCAAGTTTCATCATATCTAAACGCCAGTCAATAAATAAATCAGGATAGGGGCGTAGTGCAGTCAAGAGTTCATACAAGATTTGTTCATGATTTGGAAATCGAAGTAATGTGATGCGAACAATACCTTTCATTTCATTATCATCTTTCGCCATCTGAAATAATTTTTCAGAATCTTCCAGCAGTCGCTTCGCTTGGGGTAAAAATAGTTCGCCGAAACTGGTGAGAAAGATCGAACGAGTATTGCGTTTGAATAAAGGTTCACCAAGTTGTTTCTCCAACTCAGCGACTGTTCGGGTTACTACTGATGGTGAAACCGACAGTTTGATGGCTGCTTCGCGGAAGTTCAAGGTCTCAGAGGCGATGATGAAAAATTTTAGTGCATCAAGTTTGTTCATGATTATTGTGAAATTTGCAATAATGTATTTTGATAATAGCAATTAATTTGCAACTATTCCAGCCATATAATCGAACAATCAAATAAGTAACCTGTCTTACTTTTTATCAGAACTCAAAAGAGTAAATTATGTCAATTCAACCAGTAGAGTTAAACAAAGCCTATCGTTTATTACAGGTCGGGCCAACCACGATGATATCGGCTAAAAATGATGGCATTGAAAATGTCATGGCAGCGGCCTGGGTGGGATTAGTAGGCAATAACAAAGTGATGGCTTTTATAGGTCCACAGGCATTTACTCGCGGGCTTGTAGAAAAAAGCGGATATTACGCTGTCCAGATCCCAGTAGTAAATCAGATGGAAATGGTTTTATATGCTGGAGGCCACAGTTATTCCGACACACCAGATAAAAATAGTAAAATCCCACTATTTTATCAGAAAGAGTTTGATCTGCCTTTAGTTGAAGGTTGCGCTGGCTGGTTAGTATGTAAGGTCATACCCAATGAAGAAAATGAAAAGCAGCACAACTTGTTCTTGGGGGAAATTGTCGGAGCATGGAGTGATGACCGCGTTTTCAGAAATGGGCACTGGATTTTTGATGATGCGCCTGATGAATTACGTACTGTCCATTACGTAGCTGGTGGACAGTTTTATGCCATTGGCAAAGGTACAAAATTTAATTATGGTCCGGGAAAAGACTAATCCTTACTTCTGTATAAATGTAGCCATATAACATGTCTACATAGAGGTAGTAGCAAAAAAAAACAATTAAGATGTCCGCTTTTCGCTCATAAGAGACAACCATACTCAAATCTCCCACATTGCAGGAGATTTGAGTATGAACACGTCACCGTGGAATAAAGACCGTATCATAGGCCAAAAAAGACCACTTCAGATATCTCATATCTGGGGGATCCGAATCCGGCTTGAACTGGAAGGTAAAACGCGTGATTTAGCTCTGTTCAATATGGCCTTAGACAGTAAGCTACGAGGCTGCGATCTGGTGAACCTCAAAGTATCTGATGTTGCATATGGTAGCTCGGTTTCAAGCAGAGCAACGGTGCTGCAACAGAAAACCGGTAGCCCTGTGCAATTTGAGATAACCAAAGGGACAAGAGAAGCTGTTGCTGCATTGATAAAGCTTAGCAATTTGCACAGTAAAGACTTCTTGTTTCGGTCTCGGATCGGAACTAACCGGCACATATCAACCCGACAATACAGCCGAATTTTTTATGGGTGGGTAGAAAAGCTTGGTCTCGAAGCTTCGCTTTACAGCACACATTCCATGAGAAGAACAAAACCTTACCTGATATACAAGAAAACCAAGAATCTCCGGGTGATCCAACTTCTGTTGGGCCATATGAAACTGGAAAGCACTGTCCGTTATCTAGGCATCGAAGTCGATGATGCGTTAGAGATCTCTGAATCGATTGAAGTCTAAGGTTGTCAGGGCTGCAACAGCAGCCCTGTGCCAAAAGCAGACGTTGAAAACATTGTAGAATCGAATATTGCTATAAAAGCTAGAAGAATTAATAAGCCGCCAGCAGACGGCTTATGTGTAGAAAGGTAGATTCAGCTGTATTCAACGATATTAAACCCTTCATCAGCAGTTGGTTCTGAGAAATAATGCGTTATGATTTCAAATTGTTGATCTGAGGTCGAAAATTCATGTTCTCCTTCTGCATTACGCACGCGTAAGCGGGATTTACATACGTCATCAGAAACTTTCAGATAGTGCAGCTGATTACTGGCACCTGACTCCATAATAATGCTCATCATCCATTCACGATTTGTTTGTGTGTTTGCCGGAAAATCAAGAACTACTGATAAACCAGCTTTTAGTAGTGACACCAGATGAGGCTTCATGGCATTTCTTAGTCTTAATGAATACTGCACATAATCAGATATGGATTGCATTTCATTAGCAAAGAGGGTAGCCAGCCAGTGATCCTCGCTGACAATTACAGTCCCAGGTGATGATCCTAATTTTGCTGACAACGTGGATTTTCCTGATGCAATTTTTCCACATAACAAGTGCAGGACAGGTTTTTCAGGCGTCGTGACTGCATTTATGTCCATTGTTTACCTCACTGGATTGTTACCGGTAAGGCCCGCCTTACCGGCGGGAAAATGGCGAACGTTATCCCACCTGAATTCGACAGGTGATAATAATGATTGATTCGAATAGCACAAAGTGTGTTTTCATCGACATTCAAGTTAACAGGGTTTGGATGAAAAACCAGCATTTTTTCACTTATACGCTTAATGTCCGCTGTTCGCTCTCAGCGGACCTTCAGCTCAGTTAGATCGTCCGCTCTGTGCCAGAAGCGGACGTTTACGAAAGAGGTCTTTGCTCAAACGCAGCGAATTTTCTCTAATCTAATATCGGATTCGCTAACATTTCCTTTCTCAATCCAGCCCAGCCGCCTATAAAATTCTGCCGCACGACTGTTTTTGTCGGTTTCAAGCCAGGCAACCTCATGATGTTTGAATAATTCCTGCTCTGCGAGTCCAACAAGTCTGCGGCCTAAACCTCGACCTTCATATTTAGGTAGAACAAATGCCGCAAAAAGGCATGCTTCATCGGGCAAAATCATTGAAAAACCAGTCACTTTTTCATCATCTTCAGCAACCCATGCGCAACGACTTTTTTCAATCATATCGGTGACAACGCTCTCGGTAATTCCCATCCGCTCCATTTCTTCTCGACTGAGATGATTTTCTTTAACCGAAGTCCTGACGTCAAAAATACCCTCTATATCAGAGGGTAGAGCTAATCTTGTCCTTATATTCATCGTATTATTCCATTCATGATACAGTGTAATTTTGATGATTAACCCGCTCATAGCAGATCCACATCGCCGCATTTCACATTAGATCTGTGCCGGGGACGGACGTTGCATTCCTCCGATTATCACCTTAAGAGTTAATGTTCGATTGTGATGAGGGAAAAATACTATGCTACTGGATACGTTAAAAAGACTCGAATGTTTACTTCATGGCAGCAGGCGGAAAGATCGGAAATGGCTTGAACAGATACTCCATGAAAGATTTAGCGAAATAACGCGCTCAGGAGTATTAGTTGATCGTGCACAGACTATTGAAGCCCTTTCGAGGGAAGACTGCGTTCCAGCTATTCTTAGTAGTGATTTCCGGCTTATCATCATTAGAGATAATTTCGCAATATTGCATTACAGAACTGTCCATCCAGATGGTAGTCGTGCATCCCTTCGTTCTTCATGCTGGGAAATCTCTGAGAACGGGCAATGGAAATTGGTATTCCATCAGGGAACACCTGAGGCAGAGAGCATGTAGTCGTCAAATGCAACGTCCGCTCCTCGCTCTTAACGGACATTCAACAAACTACTCTGTACTTTGAGTAAGGCCAAAGTCCTGCTTTTTACCCCAGCAGAACCCCGGCCACCCATCACCCGCCTCAGTGCGCCGTTATATAAGGCTCCTTCACAAACTCCGCCAGCAGCCAGACCATATCATGCAACAGCCCGGTGAGCTCTTTCGCCACGCTCGCAGGTAATGTCCCGCCCATTACTGTCAGCGTTAACGCCACGGCATAATCCACCTGTAGCGCCGTTTCTTGCCAGCATTCTGGCACGCAGGAGGTTATCTTTTCCCCCGCAATGAGCCGTTCCACCAGATACGGTGGAAGTTCTGAGTCACAGCACTCGCGCAGCCGTTTCAGCGCAGCCAGCAGTCGCTCGCATAGCGTGGCAAATGTCACTGCGTCGTAAGTTTCCACCAGTACGCTTACGTAAGCGGCGCAGGCATCGGCCAGTTCGAAGAGATCCGCAGAATCGGAAATTGGGTGGTTGATGAGCTGGTGAACAACGCTTTCCTCAGAAAGCGCGTAGGAAAATTCAGGGGTAGTCGCCATTTAGCATCCTCTTTGTCTAAAAAATGTCATGTTATGCTAACGGGTTCCTACGCCCGGTTACGGTTGTGCCGCAACGCAGGCACTTTACGACCATAAACAAGGGATGAAAAGCGATAACCCTGAATTACATAAGGTTGCTTGCAGGTTTGCGAGGCGGCTTCCAGAACGGCATTTCCGGGCACCGCCGCACCATTAATCCTCGCTCATCATCGCCAGAAACCGCTTCACCGTCCGCGAACGTTCGAAGCGCCGCCAGCAGAGCGCGATATCGGTATAAAGCTCCGGCGAGCGCAGCGCGTGGTAGGTGACATTCGGCGGTGAAATGGCCGCCATGGATTTCGGCACCAGCGCGAACCCGCCGCCGGCGGAGACCATGCTCAGGGAAGAGGAAAGCTGCGACGACTGCAGCGCGCGCTGCACGTTTATTCCGGCCCGCTCACAGCAGCCGTAAACCCGGTCATACAGACCCGGCGCGACCTCCTGCGGGAACAACACCACCGGCGTATCCCGAAGTTCCTCCAGCGCCAGATCGCCGCACGTCGCCAGGGGATGATCGCGATGCAGCGCCACCACCATTGGCTCCCGGTCGAGGATTTTTAATTCGAATACCTTGCTGCTTTCGCACGGCAGGCGCACAAAGGCGATATCCAGCTCACCCTCCGCCAGCATCGTGGTCAGCGACGACATGTTGGCTTCCACCTGGTGAACCTGCACTGCCATGTTCTGCACCTGAAACTGGCGGATCAGGGCGAAGATTTTGGGATGAAAGGCATCCGAACTGGTAATGCCAATCGACAGGCTGCCGTTCAGCCCGCGCGCGATGCCCCGGGCTTTCTCCAGCGCGGCGTCGCTCAGCGCCAGGATCTTACAGGCGTCCTCATAGAAGGCTTCTCCCGCCTCGGTCAGCTCCACGCCCCGCGTCAGGCGCCTGAACAGCGGCGTGCCCACTTCCTCTTCAAGCCGTTTGATCTGCTGGCTCAGAGGAGGCTGTGAAATACCCAGCGCGTTGGCCGCCCTGGTGAAGTGTCGCTCGCGTGCTACCGCGACAAAATAGCGCAGATAACGAAGTTCCATATCAAAAACGTCTCAAACCAGCATGGATTCTATATTGGAACTCTCTGCTGAATCGGGTCAACATTTATTTAACCTTTATAAATAAAGTTGAAGAGGACGAGCATGATGATGCATTCATCTGCATGCGACTGTGAGGCGAGTTTATGCGAGACCCTGCGCGGGTTCTCGGCTCAACATCCTGACAGCGTGATCTATCAGACATCGCTAATGAGCGCCCTGCTAAGCGGCGTCTACGAAGGGGAGACCACCATCGCCGACCTGCTGGCACACGGCGATTTTGGCCTCGGCACCTTTAACGAGCTGGACGGCGAAATGATTGCCTTCAGCAGCCAGGTCTACCAGCTGCGCGCCGACGGCAGCGCCCGCGCCGCGAAGCCGGAGCAAAAAACGCCGTTCGCGGTGATGACCTGGTTCCAGCCGCAGTACCGCAAAACCTTCGACGGGCCGGTCAGCCGTCAGCAGATCCACGACGTGATCGACCAGCAGATCCCCTCCGACAACCTGTTCTGCGCGCTGCGCATCGACGGCAACTTCCGTCACGCGCACACCCGCACCGTACCGCGCCAGACGCCACCGTACCGGGCGATGACCGACGTGCTGGACGACCAGCCGGTGTTCCGCTTTAACCAGCGCGAGGGCGTGCTGGTGGGGTTCCGCACGCCGCAGCATATGCAGGGCATCAACGTGGCGGGCTATCACGAACACTTCATCACCGACGACCGACAGGGCGGCGGCCATCTGCTCGACTACCAGCTTGAGAGCGGTGTGCTCACCTTCGGTGAAATTCACAAGCTGATGATTGACCTGCCCGCCGACAGCGCGTTTTTACAGGCCAACCTGCACCCTAGCAACCTTGATGCGGCTATCCGCGCCGTCGAAAACTAACAGGAGTACTACCGTGAACAGTGAGAAACAGTCACGTCAGTGGGCGCACGGCGCCGATATGGTTGTCGGCCAGCTGGAAGCGCAGGGCGTGAAGCAGGTGTTCGGGATCCCGGGGGCAAAAATCGACAAGGTTTTTGACTCCCTGCTGGACTCCTCCATCGAGATCATTCCCGTACGCCACGAGGCCAACGCGGCGTTTATGGCGGCGGCAGTGGGGCGTCTGACCGGCAAAGCCGGCGTGGCGCTGGTCACCTCCGGACCGGGCTGTTCGAACCTGATCACCGGTATTGCCACCGCGAACAGCGAAGGCGACCCGGTGGTAGCGCTGGGCGGGGCGGTGAAGCGGGCAGATAAAGCGAAGCTGGTGCATCAGAGCATGGACACCGTCGCGATGTTCAGCCCGGTGACGAAATACGCCGTGGAAGTGAACTCCCCGGACGCGATTGCCGAGGTGGTGTCCAACGCGTTTCGCGCCGCCGAGCACGGCAGGCCGGGCGGGGCGTTTGTCAGCCTGCCGCAGGATATTGTCGACCAGCCCACCACGGGGGCGATTTTACCCGCCAGCGGTCCCGCGCTGATGGGGCCGGCACCGGAATCCGCCATTAACGACGTGGCGAAGCTTATTGAAAAGGCCAAAAACCCGGTCATCTTGCTCGGCCTGATGGCCAGCCAGCCCGCCAACAGCGCCGCGCTGCGCAAGCTGCTGGAGAAAAGCCGTATTCCGGTCACCAGCACCTACCAGGCCGCCGGGGCGGTGAATCAGGAGCACTTCACCCGCTTTGCCGGACGCGTCGGCCTGTTTAACAACCAGGCGGGCGACCGGCTGCTGCATCTGGCGGATCTGATTATCTGCATCGGCTACAGCCCGGTGGAATACGAGCCGTCCATGTGGAACAGCGGCGACGCTACGCTGGTGCACATTGACGTGCTGCCCGCCTATGAGGAGCGCAAGTATGTTCCCGATCTGGAGCTGGTGGGGGATATCGCCGCCACGCTGAATCTGCTCGCCAGCCGCATTGAGCACAAGCTTGAACTGAGCCAGCGCGCCTCGGAAATTCTGGTCGATCGCCAGCATCAGCGGGACCTCCTCGACCGCCGCGGCGCATCGCTTAACCAGTTTGCCCTGCATCCGCTGCGCATCGTGCGCGCCATGCAGGACATCGTGAACAACGACGTGACGCTTACCGTCGATATGGGCAGCTTCCACATCTGGATCGCCCGCTACCTCTACAGCTTCCGCGCGCGTCAGGTGATGATCTCCAACGGTCAGCAGACCATGGGCGTGGCGCTGCCGTGGGCGATTGGCGCGTGGCTGGTCAACCCGGGCCGCAAGGTGGTGTCGGTCTCCGGCGACGGCGGCTTTTTGCAGTCGAGCATGGAGCTGGAAACCGCCGTACGCCTCAACGCCAACGTGCTGCATATCATCTGGGTGGATAACGCCTACAACATGGTTGCCATTCAGGAAGAGAAAAAATACCAGCGTCTTTCCGGCGTCGAGTTCGGCCCGGTCGACTTCAAAGCCTATGCCGACGCGTTCGGCGCAAAAGGTTTTGCCGTCGAGAGTGCCGACGCGCTCGAACCGACGCTTCGTGCCGCAATGGATGTCGATGGCCCGGCCGTGGTGGCCATTCCCGTCGACTACAGCGATAACCCGCTGCTGATGGGCCAGCTCCATCTCAGCCAGATTTTGTGAATCAACATAAGGACAGAGAAATGCAAAAAGTGGCTCTCGTAACCGGCTCAGGCCAGGGGATTGGCAAAGCGATCGCGCTTCGTCTGGTGAAGGATGGTTTTGCCGTCGCTATCGCCGATTACAACGAAGAGACGGCGAAAGCGGTTGCCGATGAAATCATCCGCAGCGGCGGGAAGGCTGTCGCCGTGAAGGTGGACGTCTCTGACCGCGACCAGGTGTTTGCGGCGGTGGAAAAAGCCCGCACCGAACTGGGCGGCTTCAACGTTATCGTCAATAACGCCGGGGTGGCGCCGTCCACGCCGATCGAATCCATCACGCCGGAGATTGTCGACAAGGTCTACAACATCAACGTGAAAGGGGTGATCTGGGGCATTCAGGCCGCGATTGACGCGTTCCGCAAAGAGGGACACGGCGGCAAAATCATCAACGCCTGCTCACAGGCGGGGCATACCGGCAACCCGGAGCTGGCCGTCTACAGTTCCAGTAAATTTGCGGTACGCGGCTTAACCCAGACCGCCGCACGGGATCTTGCTCCGCTGGGGATCACCGTTAACGCCTACTGCCCGGGCATCGTTAAAACGCCGATGTGGGCGGAGATCGACCGTCAGGTCTCCGAGGCGGCGGGTAAACCGCTCGGCTACGGGACCGAGACCTTTGCCAAACGCATTACGCTTGGCCGCCTGTCCGAACCGGAAGATGTTGCCGCCTGCGTTTCATATCTTGCCGGGCCAGACTCTGACTATATGACCGGCCAGTCTCTGCTCATCGATGGTGGGATGGTGTTCAACTAAATTCTAATAAGCTCTGACATGAGTTTTCCCCTGCCCCTGTGCAGGGGCTTTTTTTTGTCTCCTCCGCCATTGTGCATTACACTGCGCGCTGCAAAACTTTAGTCATTACGATCTGACAGGCGGTAACAGCGATGAACGGTACAATCACAACGTGGTTTAAAGATAAAGGCTTCGGATTTATCAAAGATGAAAACGGCGACAACCGCTATTTTCATGTGATTAAGGTCGCGAACCCCGATCTGATTAAAAAAGACGCTGCGGTGACCTTCGAGCCAACTACCAACACCAAAGGCCTTTCCGCGTATGCGGTGAAGGTGATCCCGGAGAGCAAGCATCTCTATATCGCGGGCGAGCGCGTGAAGCTCACCTCGATCAAATCCTTCGTGGTATTCAGCGAAGAAGAGCCCGTTGAGACCAAAATCGACAAAGAGAACGCGGTGCTGTCGGTGGGTCTGCTGATGAACAGCATCAAACCAAAATCCGACAAGAAGCCGGGCGAAATGCGCACGGTGAAGAAGCTGGCGATCACCACCTTCCAGAACACGACGATGATCTTTACCGAAGATGAAATCGACATCGACGCGACGGTTAAGCTGCTGAAGTAATTTTATGCCGGGTGGCGGCGATGCCTTGCCCGGCCTGCAAAACTTAACCCATTCTGTGCTCGCCCCGTAACATCGCCTCACGGTCAAACACCTTCTGGATCGCCCCGTGCGCCATAAACGCTGCCCGGTCGGACATATGGGCAATCACGTCCGCGTCGTGGCTCACCAGCAGATAGGTCATCTCATGCTCGGCCTTCAGGCGGTTAAGCAGGTTCAGGATTTCCGCCTGCACCGACATATCCAGCGCCGAGGTCGGTTCATCCAGCAGCAGAAGCTGCGGGCGCAGCAGCAGCGCCCGGGCAATGGCAACGCGCTGGCGCTGGCCGCCGGAAAGCTGGTGCGGGTAGCGCCTGCCCGCGTCGGCGGAAAGTCCCACCTGCTGCAGCGCATCCGCCACCTTTTCCGCAACCTGCGTTTCGCCGTGTAGGCTTAACGGCTCCGACAGGGTGCGCGCAATGGTGTGGTTTGGATGCAGCGAGGCCCACGGATCCTGAAACACCATCTGCACGTTGCGGCGAAGCTTGCCTTCAAAGCGGCGCCCTGGCGTTAACGTTTCCCCCAGCAGGGCAATACTGCCGCGCCACTCGCGCTGTAGCCCTGCCAGCACGCGCAGAAGGGTCGATTTGCCGCAGCCGGATTCGCCAATCAGGCTGAACGTCTCGCCTCTCTCTATGCTAAAGCTGGCGGCAGAGACCGCCGTTTTTTCCCCGAAGGTGACCTGCACCTGGTTAACCTCAACGAGCGCCATCGCTGGCCTCCTTCCACGGCTGCGAACGATCGAGCGTCGGCAGCATCTGTCCATAAGTATGGGCGTCTGGACGACAGGTCCACAGGGTGCGCGTGTACGGATGCGTCGCCTGCGGGAGCCGGTTCGCCGCCATCTCATCGACCTTTTCACCCTGATACATCACCAGCACGCGGTCGCAGTGCTCCGCCACCAGCGGCAGATCGTGGCTGATTAACAGCATCGCCATCTGGCGTTCTTCGCACTGCTGTACCAGCAGCTCGAGGATCTGGTTGCGCAGGCGGGCGTCCAGCGCGGAGGTCGGTTCGTCGGCAATCAGCACCTGCGGATTGTTGATCAGCGCAATCGCAATCATCACCCGCTGGCCCATGCCCCCGGAAAGCTCGCCGGGATAGCGTGACAGCACGTTCTCGTTCAGCCCGACGGCGCGGATGATGTCGTGAATGCGCGCCGCACGCTCCGGGCGCGTCAGGCGCTGATGCAGCGTGAGCGCCTCATCAAGCTGGGCGGCGACGCTTTTCACGGGGTTTAGGGCGTAGCGCGGGTCCTGCAGGACCATCGCAATCCCGTTGCCGCGCAGCGCCTGCCAGCGGCGGGCGTTCAGGGTCAGCAGATCGTTGCCAAGCACGTTAAGCCGGTTCGCGCTCACGATACCGGGTTTACGCACCAGACCCATCAGGGCGCGGGCGGACATCGACTTACCGGAGCCGGATTCTCCCACCAGCGCCAGCCGCTCGTTGCCAAGCCGAAAGCTCAGGTTGTTGACCACGCGCGCGGCGGGGTAGTCGATATTCAGCGCATCGACGATAACGCGGTGTTCAGTCATGCTGTGGCTCCAGTACGTCGCGCAGGCCATCGCCCAGCAGGTTAAACGCCAGGCTGGCAAACAGGATGGCGCCGCCCGGAATGGCGGCAATCCACCACTGGTCGAAAATCACCTGCATGCCGTCGGCAATCATCGCCCCCCATTCGGCCATGGGCGGACGCGCGCCAAGGCCGAGGAAGCCGAGACCGGCGGCGGCCAGAATAATCCCCGCCAGATCCAGCGCCAGCCGCACAATCGCGGACGGCAGGCACAGGGGCAGAATATGGCCGACCAGCAGGCGCAGGCTGCGGATCCCCATCATCTCCGCCGCGGCCAGATAATCGCTGTGGCGCAGACGCTGAATCTCGCTTCGCGCCTGACGGGCGTAGGCGGGCCAGGTCGTTAAGGCCAGCGCCAGCGCGCCGTTGACCAGCCCCGGGCCAAGCATCGCCACAAACGCGAAGGCGAGGATCAGGCGCGGCATCGACATCACCACGTCGGTAAAGCGCATCAGGATACGCTCCACCCAGCCGCCGTAGTAGCCGGACAAAATGCCCACCAGCAGCCCGGCGGGCAGGGTAATGACCGTCACCAGCGCCACCAGCCCGAGCACCGGACGGGTGCCGTAAATCAGGCGCGAGAGCAGATCGCGCCCGTAGCTGTCGGTGCCCAGCCAGTGCCGGGCGCCAGGTGCCTCCAGGCGCGCGGCAGCGTCCTGCCAGTTCGGATCTACCGGCGCCAGCCAGGGCGCGAACAGGGCAATAAACACCAGCAGCGCGAGGCCAATCAGTCCGCAAACGGCGGCAGGGGAGCGGCGCAGGCGGCGTAAGAAGAGATAAAACGGCATCAGCGCACCCTGGGATCGGTCGCCCGCACAAGCAGGTCGGTAAGGTTATTGATCAGTACAAAGCAGACGCCAATCAGCAGCGTACCGCCCATAACCGCGGTCGTGTCTCCGGCGAACAGGGCGGTGGTGAGATAGCGTCCGATGCCCGGCCACGAGAACACGGTTTCGGTTAATACCGCACCTTCCAGCATGCTGGTATAGGCCAGGGCGATCACCGTCAGCAGGGTGCTGCGAATGTTCGGCAGCACGTGGCGCAGCAGAATGGCCATCTCCCCGGCACCCTTGGCGCGGGCAAGCAGGATGTACTCCTTGTTCATTTCGCTGAGGCAGGCCGAGCGGGTCAGGCGGGTAATGCTTGCCAGCGAGTAATAGGCCAGCAGCAGCACCGGCAGCACCAGGTGGCTGATGGCGTTGCGGAATGCCTCGCGATCGCCGGAAAGCCAGGTGTCTATCAGCGCAAAGCCGGTGCGCGGCTCGACGGTGAACTGCCAGATATCGTCCAGCCTGCCGGGGCCCACGCTCCACTGCAGCTTCGCGTAGAACAGGGCCAGCATCAGCAGGCCAAGCCAGAAAATCGGCACCGAGTTGCCGAGCAGGGTAAGCGTTCTGATCGCGACATCGAGCGGCGAACCGGCGTAGCGGGCGCACAGCACCCCGGCCGTCACGCCGAGCACGGACCCAATGATTAACGCCAGCGTCGCCAGCTCCAGCGTAGCGGGGAAGGCGTGCAGCAGATCCTGCAGCACCGGCTGCCCGGTGGCGCTGGCGGTGCCTAAATCACCGTGGGCGAGATTTTGCAGATAGTGCCAGAACTGCACGGGTAGGGGACGATCCAGCCCGAGCTGGTGGCGAACCTGATCGTACGTTGACTGGCTGGCGTGATCCCCGACGATCTGCAGCACGCGATCGACCGGGGAATACGCCGAAAGCGCAAACGTGACGAGCAGCAGCCCGAAGAGCGTCAGCAGCAGGGTCAGCAGACCCTGAAGCACGCGGGTGGAAAGATGCGGCATGGGAAATCGTTATCCAGAAAATATGCACGGACGACCCCCTCTCCCACGGGAGAGGGAGAAGGACAAGGGCTACTTCGTGACGCGATCGTACCAGACCATATCCGCGTTCAGCCCCTGCTGATATCCCTTCACGTTATCGCGCACCGCGATCTGGGTTTTGCCCTGATCGACGAACACGTACGGCGAGCTCTGCTGCAGCTGTTCCTGCATCTTCTTGTACAGATCCAGACGCTTCGCCGGATCCGGTTCGGCAACCGCCGCCAGCGTGGCCTTGTTCAGCTCCGGGATTTTCCAGCCGTTCAGACCGGCCACGGTGCTGGACTTCCCGTCGTTCCACGCGAAGGCGCTGGCGTTTGAGTGCGCATCGAAGTAGTCCGGGATCCACAGACGAATCGCCGCCTGATGCTGCTTAGCGCGCACGCGGGCATAGACCTGGCTCCCGGCGGCAGGCAGCAGATCCACCTTCACGCCACCCTGAGCAAAGCTCGCCTGCATCGACTGGGCAATAGTGATAAACGGCGGCTTGTTCTCCACGTCCAGCGTGAAGTGCGCGTCCTTAATGCCCGCTTTGGCGAGGATTGCCTTCGCTTTTGCCGGGTCAAATTTAAACGGATTGTCTTCCAGCGCGCCCGGCAGGCCGACCGGCAGGAAGCTCTGGTGAACAAAATACTGGCCTTTCAGCAGGTTTTTAGTGATGCCGTCATAGTCGACCAGCCAGCGCGACGCTTCCCAGAACGCCGGGTTGTTCAGCAGCGGATTGGCGCTGTTGCCGGTGTTAAACACCAGGTAATTCTGCTCGGCGGACGGAATGCTCAGCACCTTCACGCCCGGCTTGCCGTCGAGGGCGCTAATCTGGTCTGCACCCAAATCGCGCGCCACGTCCGCATCCCCCTGCTGGATCAGCAGGCGGCGTGAAGCCGGATCGGGAACGTTTTTAATGATGATGCTTTTGAGCTTCGGCGCGCCGCCGGGGGCGGAATCGTTGGCTTCCAGCACGATGGCCTGATGCGGCTGATAGACGCGCATTTTGAACGCGCCGCTGCCCGCAGAGTGCATTTTCAGCCAGGCGTTGCCGAAGTCATTATCCTTGACGTTTGCCGCGACCTGCTTTTCATCGACGATGGAGGCTATCGGCGTGGAGAGAATATTCAGCGCCACCGAGGGGCTAACGTCCGCCGTCCAGTGAAGCTGGAGGGTATGATCGTCCACCTTTTTCAGCTGGCTGGCGATGTTGCTCGCGTCCCAGCCCAGCACGTTGAGGATAAAGGCCGGGGATTTGTTCAGCGTCACGGCGCGGGTATAAGAGAAAATCACGTCTTCCGGACGCAGCGGGTTGCCGGAGGCGAATTTTGCATCGGGTTTAAGCTTGATGGTCAGGGTTTTTGCTGCCGCATCCGCGTCCCAGCTTTCTGCCAGAACCGGCGTGATTTTTTCCGGATTATCGCGGTCCGGCTGCACCAGACGATGGTACAGGCTCGGCACGGTCTGGATGCTGGAGAGCTCGTTGGCTTCGGCCGGGTCGAGGCTCACGATGTCATCAAGACCCTGAGCAACCACCAGCGTCGTCGGCGGCGTAGCGGCGTGGGTAGCGCCTGAGAGCGCAGCCAGCATCAGTAACGGCAACAGTTTTTTTGTCATAGCGATCCCTGAGAAGAATATATTGTGATTGTTTTATGCTCCGCTACGTTAGGTCGACTCCACATTTCTTCAAAGTCGAAATTCTGCTTTGCTTATGCCATGCGGATATATCGCATGCGGCCTGGTTATTAAACGCCTCTCTTTTCGCCGCCCTTTTAACCTGCTATAACAAAATCCTTACCTTTCAGGGAGTCACCCCCGTGCCCGAAATCAATCAATATGGTCAAACCGTTAACGATCTTGTCCCGGACTGGAAGTGCGCGCAGGTATTAACCCGCACGGCGCTGACCGGCCAGTATTGCCGTCTTGAGCCGCTGGACGCCGGGCGTCACGCGGCGGATCTCTTTGAAGCCTACGCGCTGGGCGACGACAGCGACTGGACGTGGCTTGCCAGCAACCGGCCTGAAAGCGTGGAAGCCACCGCACACTGGGTGTCCGGAAAGGTGATGGATGATGATCTGGTGCCCTTCGCCGTGATGGATTTACGCACTGAAAAGGCGGTCGGGCTGGTGAGCTATATGGCGATCGAGCGCTTTCAGGGCTCGGTGGAGATCGGCCACGTCACCTGGTCGCGCAGGATGAAAGGCACCCGCATCGGCACCGAGGCGGTGTGGCTGCTGCTGAAAAACGCCTTTGACCACAAATACCGACGGCTGGAGTGGAAGTGCGACTCGATGAATACCGCATCGCGCAGCGCCGCGGAGCGGCTTGGATTCGTCTGGGAAGGGCGCTTACGCCAGCGGCTGGTGCGGAAAGGCCGCAACCGTGACAGCGATATGCTTTCTATTATTGACGGCGAATGGCCGCAAAGAGACGCGGAGCTGCGCGCCTGGCTGGCGGCGGCGAATTTTGACGAGGAAGGACGGCAAATAAAGCGGCTTGAGGCGTTTCGGTTATAAGTTTTTATGTAGGGTACAGCCCAACCACGCGGCTAATCCGCGGAAATCGCGATTTCAATCAGGTTGGTTTTTCCGGACTGCAGGCCGCGCGTTACCGCTTCGGCGATATCCGCCGCCTCGGTCACCCGGCAGCAGTGGACGCCCATGGCGGTGGCCAGCGACTGAAAATCGATATGCGGGTTCACGAGGTCCATCCCGATAAAACGGCCCAGCCGCGTTGAGCTGTAGTCGGCCTGGCTCTTCATAAAGTTTTTCAGGATGTTGTACTCCCTGTTATTCATGACGATAAAGGTGACCGGCAGATTTTCGTGTGCTGCCGTCCAGAGTGCCTGCGGCGAGTACAGGGAGGCCCCGTCGCCGATCAGGCAGACCACCGGCTCCTGTCCGCGTCCCAGCGAATGCCCCACGGAGGCAGGCATCCCCCAGCCCAGTCCGCCGCCGCGCATAAAGTAGTAGCGCTGATGCTGCTGGTCAGAGATGAACCGGCGGACATGCCTGGCGGTCGCTATCGCCTCATCAACGATGGTGGTACCCGCCGGAATGGATCGGATGACCTCCCAGGCTGCGACCATCGGCGAAAGGGCCGGGCGAAGCCGCTCGGCGGCCAGACGTTCTTCCTGCAACTGCCACTCCTTCTCACGTTCGTCGCGGGCCGCCACCAGCAGCTGCTGGTGGGCCAGCGTATTGGCGGTCAGGCGCTGCTCAAGCTTCGGCAGCAGTTCGTGCAGGGACAGTTTGATATCCCCCATCACCGAAAGGCGAGTGGCATAGGTGCGGCCAAGCTCGTACATATCCGCCGAGAGCTGATACACCGCGCAGGTTGCCGGAATGGCCTCGCCTTCGCTGTACAAAATGGTGATCAGGCTTCTGCCGCCGATGATAAATACGGCATCGTAGGCATTGATGACGCTGGCGATTTCGCTGGCGGTGGTAGGCATATTGCCTCGCCAGAGCGCGTGCTGGGTGGGAAATGGCAAATTCAGCGGCCAGGAGGAGCCGTAGACGTGGGCGCCGAGCGCTTCCGCCAGCTGTACAATTTCCTGCGTCGAGCCGCTGGAGTGCACCTCATCGCCCGCCACAATCATGATCCTGCCCGGCGCGATCTCGCTGAGCGCCTCCGCCAGCTCGTCCAGCGAGCCCGCAACGGTGTGGTAGTTTACTCTCGACGCCGTCTGTATCCCGGCGTCGCTCAGCTCTTCCATCACGTTCATCGGCAGGGAGAGCAGCACCGGGCCGCCAGGAGGATAGCTGGCAGCGTGAAACGCGCGGCGCACCAGCACCGGGAGCTGGTCGGCGCTGGTGACCTCCTGCGCCCACTTCATGATCGGAGAGCCGATGGAAACAATATCATCATACAGAAGCGGGTCGCGGACGTAGTGTCGCGTATCCTGCTGTCCAACGGTCACCACCAGCGAGGTTTTCATAATCCGCGAATTAATGAGATTCCCCATGCCGTGCCCCAGGCCGCTGGCGGTATGCAAATTGATAAAGCCCGTTTTGCCGGAGGCTTTCGCATAGCCGTCGGCAATCGCCACCACGGTGCTCTCCTGAAGCGCCAGAATATAGTGAATATTTTCATGGCGAAGCAGGGCATCAATGAGCGGAAGTTCGGTGGTGCCGGGGTTGCCAAAAATATATTCCACGCCTTCACTCTCCAGCACTTCAAGAAGAATATCGGCACCCGTTCGCATATTGAGATCTGATAAGGATGTTAATGATTTAATCATAATGACACCTCATTCAGCATTATTTAACGCAGGCTAAAATTCTTCCTGCGTTGGACGCACAACAATTTCATTAATATCAACGTCGCCAGGCTGTTCTATGGCAAATAAAACCGCGCGGGCAACTGCGTCAGCCGGAATAGCCTGCTTATAAAACTCATGGAGAAATTTTTTACTCTCTTCGTCAGAGCTGCCGAATTGCAGTTCGCTTTCGACGGCACCGGGCGAAATAAGCGTCGTGCGGATAGTTTTACCTGCCTCCTGACGTAAGCCTTCGCTCAGCGCGCGGACGGCGAATTTCGTGGCGCTATACACCACGCCGCCAGGGGCCAGCACCTTGATGCCCGCAACGGAGGCAACGTTAATAAAATGCCCGCTGCCCTGACGCTGGAACACCGGGAGCGCGGCAGCGATGCCGTACAGCACGCCCTTCAGATTGGTATCAATCATCTTGTCCCATTCGTCGGTTTTCAGCTCGCTGAGGGGGGCGATGGCCATAAAGCCCGCGTTATTGATCACCACATCCACGCGCTGGTATGCGGCAACGGCAGCGTCAATGGCGCGCTGCACCTCTTCCTGACGGGTCACGTCAGCCTTTACGGCAATCGCCTTGCCGCCCTGTTGAATAATCTGATCCACCAGGGCATTAATTCTGTCCAGACGGCGCGCCACCAGCACCAGCGAAAACGCGTTATTCGCTAAATGGAGGGCAATGGCCTGACCAATACCGCTGCTGGCACCGGTGATGACAACCACCTTGTTTGCACTAATATTCATGATCTTATCTCGCTATTGAGTGATGCAAAAAATAAAAGGCAGAGAAGCGTTAATGAATAATGACAAATTCATTAATGCGGTTTTTGATATATTCTGTATCGGGAATAAAATGATGTTCGTTTAAAACTTAATGGAGTACGGAAGCGTCTGTCAATGTCGTTTTTTAATAATTAAATTAATTGCAGGCCTAATATTTAATTCTTATAGGTAACCGAGAATATTATATAAATAAAAGGGGGGACGATGACGGCCCTGCAAACAGGGCCTGAGGATTACAGTTTGCCACTGTAAAGCACCGGGCCTGTGGGGAGGCCGGTGGGCGATCCGCCCTCTGGTTCAAGGCTTATGGCTATCGTGGCGTCAGCAGGGAGCGTTGCGTTCCTGAGGGTGACGCGTGTGGGGATGTCGTTATGCAGCAGCCCCATGGATACCGGCGCCTGCCCGCCTGGGATCAGCCAAAGCTGCAGGCTGTGTTGCGCGGCGACAGCTGTCGGTCGAAGCGGGGCAATGCTCAGGTGCTGGCGGCTGGCGTCCGCGCTGACGACCCACTGCCCGTGCTGTTGGGCATCGTTGAGTACCATCAGCGGAGCGAGTTCCGGGGCTCGGGTGGCATACCAGGCAACGACCGTCAGGGCGGCGAGTGAGGCCGCAACCATCCAGCCGAGATAAGGCCGACTTTGGCGTAAAGGTTTTTTGGGCGGCAGGTCGAGGGCGATTCTTTTCCACACCGTCTCGGGTGGAGGGACGGGCACAAGATGACTATCCAGCGTGCTGAACATGTCCTGCCAGTACGCCACGCGGGCGGCCAGAGCCGGTTCACGGAGGACCCTTTTCTGGAACTGAAGCCGCGCTCCTCCCCGCAGCGTGCCGAGGGCATACTCTGCTGCCAGCATGTCGTCGCGTTTTTCTGCGTCATTCATAACCCCACGCACTCCCGAAGATGATCCATTGCCCGACGTATCCAGCTTTTCACCGAGCCTACAGGCTGCTGGAGCCAGTCGGCAATGTCTCTGTGAGACATTCCCTGATAGTAGGCGAGCGTAATGCTCTGGCGCTGCTCGCTGCTCAAATGTTCGAGACAATGCCTGAGCCGCTCTGCCTGCGCATCGTCGTGCCAGTTATTCTGCTCATCGTTTTCGCCGGGCAAAAGCGCTTCGTTATACGGCGACTCGCGGTCGGCAGCGCGGGTTTGCCCGCTGCGCAGCCAGTCAATACAGCGATTGCGAACAATATGCGTAAGCCAGGTCATCGGGGTGCTCAGTGCAGCGTTGTAGGTTTCGGCTTTACTCCAGACGGTGATAAAACAGTCGTGAAGGATCTCTTCTGCCCACGCGCGGTCGCGCAGCATGCGCAGCGCGACGGCAAACAGGTGTGGCGATGTGAGTCGATAGAGTTGTTCAAATGCGCGGCGATCGCCGTTTGCGACCGCCTGCATTAATTTCTGCTGCTGTTCTGCCAGCGCGTTATCCATGTTTTTCCCGGAAGGTAACGTCACACTTCCGAAGTATAGACAACTACTTAGGCATCAGGACGGTATCAATCACATCGATCACGCCATTTTTTTGATGAACGTCATAGGTGCTAATGTTCGCCACATTGCCTTTACCGTCCTTAAGCTGAATGTTGTGCGGGCCGTTGCTCATGATCCACAGCGGCTGACCGTTAACGGTCTTCAGCTCCGCGTGTCCGCCGCCCTGTTTAATTTTCTGCTCCAGCGCCTTCATATCGTAATTACCGGCGACCACGTGATAGGTGAGGATGCTGGTGAGCGTGGCTTTGTTTTCGGGTTTGACCAGGTTCTCGACCGTGCCGGCAGGCAATTTCGCAAACGCCGCATTGGTCGGCGCAAATACGGTGAAGGGCCCTTTGCTCTGAAGCGTATCCACCAGTCCAGCCGCTTTGACGGCGGCCACCAGCGTGGTGTGATCTTTCGAGTTCACGGCGTTTTCAACGATATTTTTGCTCGGGAACATTTCGGCTCCGCCTACCATCACGGAGCCTGACGTCATGGCGGCTGATGTGCCTGCACAGAAGAGTAAAGCGCTGGTGACGAGTGCAACACGGGTTAGCTTTTTCATCATCTTTCCTCGGTTTGGGGAGCAAAGGGATTGCTCACATATGCATATACGAGGGGAGGGGGTGAACTGGATGCAGGAAAATAAAAATAAATTTTGGGTGGGAAGCCCTCTCCCGTATGGAAGAGGGCCAGGGGGAGGGGAAATATCCTCAGCGCCTGACCGGCGCCCCGTTGGCCACATAATACGCGGCCGTACTTTTTGCCAGCGGCTCGCGCCCGCGAATCGCATCAGCAATTTTCTCACCGATCATAATCGTGGTGGCGTTCAGGTTGCCGGTAATAATCTGCGGCATGATCGACGCATCCACCACGCGTAATCCTTCCAGCCCGTGAACGCGGCCTTCACCGTCAACCACCGCCATCTCGTCATAGCCCATTTTGCAGGTGCCGCACGGATGGAACGCGGTTTCGGCATGGTTACGCACGAACTCGTCCAGCTGTTCGTCGGTCTGGCATTCGACGCCCGGGCTGATTTCACGACCGCGGTATTTGTCCAGCGCCGGCTGGTGCATGATCTCGCGGGTGATGCGGATCGCGTCGCGGAACTCCTGCCAGTCCTGCTCGTGGGACATATAGTTGAACAGGATCGCCGGATGCTGGTGCGGATCGCGCGACTGAATGCGCACGTGTCCACGGCTCGGGGAGCGCATGGAGCCGACGTGGCACTGGAAGCCGTGTTCCTTCACCGCGTTTGAGCCGTTGTAGTTAATCGCCACCGGCAGGAAGTGGTACTGAATGTTCGGCCACTCAAACTCCTCGCGGCTGCGGATAAATCCGCCCGCTTCGAAGTGGTTGCTCGCACCCACGCCGGTGCCGCCAAACAGCCACTCCGCGCCAATCTTCGGCTGGTTCCACCACTGCAGGGCAGGGTAGAGGGAAACCGGCTCCTTACATTCATACTGGAGGTACATCTCCAGATGATCCTGCAAGTTTTCTCCCACGCCGGGTAAATCATGCACCAGCGGGATATCGAACTGCTTCAGCAGCTCAGCGTTGCCCACGCCGGAACGCTGGAGGATCTGCGGTGACGCAATGGCGCCTGCGCACAGGAGGACTTCTTTATTCGCCGTCGCTTTTGACGGAATGGTGCTCTCGCCTTCCAGCCACTCAACGCCCACCGCGCGCTTGCCCTCAAAGAGGATGCGATCGGTCATGGCGTGGGTGCGGATGGTCAGGTTAGGACGTGGTTTTGCCTGGTCCAGATAGCCGCGCGCGGTGCTGGCGCGTCGGCCCTGCGGCGTGACCGTGCGGTCCATCGGGCCGAAGCCTTCCTGCTGGTAGCCGTTGAGATCGTCGGTGCGCGGATAGCCCGCCTGCACGCCTGCTTCCACCATTGCTTCAAACAGCGGGTTTACGCCCGGCTTAGAGGTGGTGACGCTCACCGGGCCGTCGCCGCCGTGGTAGTCGTTCGGCCCCACGTCGCGGGTCTCTGCCTTGCGGTAGTAGGGCAGGCAGTTGAGGTAGCTCCAGTGCTCCAGACCCGGTTCTTTCGCCCAGTTGTCCAGATCCATCGCGTTGCCGCGCACGTAGCACATGCCGTTGATCAGCGACGAGCCGCCCAGCCCTTTGCCGCGTCCGCACTCCATGCGGCGGTTGTTCATGAAGGGCTCTGGCTCGGTTTCATACGCCCAGTTGTAGCGCTTGCCCTGGAGCGGGAAGGCCAGCGCGGCAGGCATCTGGGTGCGGAAGTCAAAGCGGTAGTCCGGCCCGCCCGCCTCAAGCAGCAGGACGGTGGTGTTCGGATCTTCAGTCAGTCGTGTAGCCAGTACGTTGCCGGCAGAGCCGGCCCCGATAATGATGTAGTCAAATTGCAAATAAACCTCCCGGTTAAAATATGGACTGGAATTTACCCATCTCAACCTGGATGGACTTCACCTGGGTGTAGCTCTGCAGCGTCATCACGCCGTTCTCGCGGCCAATGCCGGAGTGCTTGTAGCCGCCGACCGGCATCTCCGCAGCGGATTCACCCCAGGTGTTGATCCAGCAGATGCCCGCTTCAAGCTGATGAATGGCGCCGTGCGCACGGTTCAGATCGGCGGTGACGATGCCCGCCGCCAGACCGTAGTCGGTGTCGTTGGCGCGGCGAATGGCTTCTTCATCGCTTTCATAGGTGAGGATGGACATCACCGGGCCGAAGATCTCTTCGCGCACGATGGTCATCTCGTCGGTGCAGTCGGTGAACACGGTCGGGGCCACCCACGCGCCGTTATCAAATCCGTCGCCCTTCAGCACGTCGCCGCCGCACAGCACGCGCGCGCCTTCTTCTTTGCCTTTGGCGATGTAGCGCATCACGCTGTCGCGGTGCGGGAAGCTGACCATCGGGCCAAAGTTGGTGTTTTCATCGAACAGATCGCCTGCGCGGATGCGGCCCACGCGCTCAACGATTTTCTGCTCAAACGCGGCCTTAGATTTTGCAGGCACGAACACGCGGGTGCCGTTGGTGCACACCTGGCCGGAGCTGAAGAAGTTGGCCATCATGGTGATGTCTGCGGCGAGATCCAGATCCGCATCGTCAAACACAATCAGCGGGGATTTGCCGCCCAGCTCCATCGTCACCTCCTTCAGGGACGAGGCCGCGGCGTTCGCCATCACCTTTTTGCCGCTGGCGACGCCGCCGGTGAAGGAGACTTTGGCAATGCCCGGATGCTCGGTCAGGTACTGGCCGGTTTCCGCGCCCACGCCCGGCAGGACGTTAAACACGCCGTCCGGCAGGCCCGCCTCGGTGTAGATTTCCGCCAGCTTCAGGGCGGTGAGCGGGGTGACCTCGCTCGGCTTGAAGATCATCGCGTTGCCCGCCGCCAGCGCCGGGGCGGATTTCCACAGGGCGATCTGGATCGGGTAGTTCCACGCGCCGATGCCCGCCACCACGCCCAGCGGCTCGCGGCGCGTGTAGACGAATGAGGTGTCGCGCAGCGGGATCTGGCTGCCTTCCAGCGCCGGGATCAGCCCCGCGTAGTACTCCAGCACGTCCGCGCCGGTGACGATGTCGACGGTCGAGGTTTCAGAAAACGCCTTACCGGTGTCGAGGGTTTCCAGCTTTGCCAGCTCGTCGTTGCGCTCGCGCAGGATGTCGACGGCGCGACGCAGGATGCGCGAGCGCTCCATGGCGGTCATCGCCGCCCAGATTTTTTGCCCGCGCTTTGCGCTCTCTACGGCGCGGTCCACGTCTTCGCGCCCGGCGGCCTGCACGCTCGCCAGAACTTCACCGTTGGCCGGGTTGATGGTCTCGAAGGTGCGACCGCTGGTGGCGGATGTATAACCACCATTGATATAAAGCTGCTGTTCTGCCATTCGGGACATGCTTCCTCCTCGGTTATTCGGTCGGTAAATGCTGGCTGATAAAGTGGCTGGTGAGCGATTGCGCGAGGGTTTTGTCCAGCGGTTTGCCGCTTAGCGCGGCGCGCAGCCACAGCCCGTCAATCAGCGCGGCGAGCCCGTAGCCCGCCTCTTCAGCCTGTTCACGCGGCAGCTCGCGGCGGAACTCGTACACCAGGTTTGAGAGCAACCGGCGGCTGCTGACCTGCTGCAAACGGTAGAGCATCGGCTGATGCATGCTGCTCGCCCAGAAGGCCAGCCAGGCCTTCATCGCCGCGCTGCTCACCTGGGTTTCATCAAAATTGCCGCCGACAATCGCCTGCAAACGCTGCTCCGCGCTGCCGTTCGGCAGGGCGCGTAAGCGGCTTAATACCGCATCGCGCAGCTGGCCGGTGATGTCGCGCATAGTCGCTTCCAGCAGGCCGTTTTTATCTTTGAAATAGTGGCTGATGATCCCCGTGGACACGCCCGCCCGACGGGCGATCTGCGCAATGGTTGCGTCATGCATGCCCACTTCATTAATTGCTTCCAGCGTGGCGTCGATAAGTTGCCTGCGCCGGATCGGCTGCATCCCCACTTTGGGCATTTTTGCCACTCCATTCATCAGCGTTGGTAATCTATTAAAGCGGTTTTTGATTGGACGTTCAATATAAAATGTGTCTTAATTGTTGCGATTTTGGATTTCAATAGTTACAAAAACAGTGGGGATACTGGATGACAGACCTTTCACAAGACAGAGAAAAAGACAAAATCAACCCGGTCGTTTTTTATACGTCCGCCGGGCTGATTTTGTTGTTTTCCCTGACGACCATTTTCTTTAACGATTTTTCTGCCGAGTGGATTGGCCGCACCCTGAACTGGGTGTCGAAGACCTTCGGCTGGTACTACCTGCTGGCGGCGACGCTCTATATCGTCTTCGTGGTCTGCATTGCCTGCTCGCGCTTCGGCTCGGTGAAGCTCGGGCCAGAGCAGTCCAAGCCCGAGTTCAGCCTGCTGAGCTGGGCGGCGATGCTGTTTGCCGCGGGCATCGGCATCGATCTGATGTTCTTCTCGGTAGCCGAGCCGGTCACGCAGTATATGAAGCCGCCGGAAGGGGCGGGGCAGACGATGGAGGCCGCACGCCAGGCGATGGTCTGGACGCTGTTCCACTACGGCCTGACGGGCTGGTCGATGTATGCCCTGATGGGGATGGCGCTCGGATACTTTAGCTATCGTTATAATTTGCCTCTCACCATCCGCTCCGCGCTGTACCCGATTTTCGGGAAAAGAATTAACGGCCCGATTGGCCACAGCGTCGATATTGCGGCGGTAATTGGCACCATCTTCGGCATCGCGACGACGCTCGGCATTGGCGTGGTCCAGCTCAACTACGGGCTAAGCGTGCTGTTTGATATCCCGGATTCGATGGCGGCGAAAGCGGCGCTGATTGCGCTCTCGGTGATTATCGCCACCATTTCGGTGACCTCCGGCGTGGATAAGGGCATCCGCGTGCTCTCTGAGCTGAACGTGGCGCTGGCGCTGGGCCTGATCCTGTTCGTGCTGTTTATGGGCGACACGTCGTTCCTGCTCAACGCCCTGGTGCTGAACGTGGGCGACTACGTGAACCGCTTCATGGGCATGACGCTGAACAGCTTCGCCTTTGACCGCCCGGTGGAGTGGATGAACAACTGGACCCTGTTCTTCTGGGCGTGGTGGGTCGCATGGTCGCCGTTTGTTGGCCTGTTCCTGGCGCGTATTTCGCGCGGGCGCACCATTCGTCAGTTTGTGATGGGCACCCTGATCATCCCGTTCACCTTTACCCTGCTGTGGCTGTCGATTTTCGGCAACAGCGCGCTGCACGAGATCATCCACGGCAACGCAACCTTTGCCCAGGAAGCGATGGCGCACCCGGAGCGCGGCTTCTATAGCCTACTGGCGCAGTATCCGGCGTTTACCTTTAGCGCCTCCGTGGCGACCATCACCGGCCTGCTGTTTTACGTCACTTCAGCGGATTCCGGCGCGCTGGTGCTGGGGAACTTCACCTCGAAGCTGAAGGACATCAACAGCGACGCGCCGAACTGGCTGCGTATCTTCTGGTCCGTCGCCATCGGCCTGCTGACGCTCGGCATGCTGATGACCAACGGCATTTCGGCGTTGCAGAACACCACGGTGATTATGGGGCTGCCGTTCAGCTTTGTGATCTTCTTCGTGATGGCCGGGCTGTATAAATCGCTCAAGGTGGAAGACTATCGACGCGTCAGCGCCAGCCGCGACACCGCGCCGCGGCCAATGGGCGCCCAGGACAGGCTGAGCTGGAAGAAACGCCTGTCGCGCTTGATGAACTACCCGGGCACGCGCTACACCAAACAGATGATGGAGACGATCTGCTTCCCGGCGATGGAAGAGGTGGCGCAGGAGCTGAGGCTGCGCGGCGCCTACGTGGAGCTGAAAAACCTGCCGCCGGAGGAGGGTGAAACCCTGGGACATCTGGATCTGCTGGTGCACATGGGCGACGAGCAGAACTTTGTCTATCAGATCTGGCCGCAGCAGTACTCGGTACCCGGCTTTACCTACCGGGCGCGCAGCGGGAAATCAACCTACTACCGGCTGGAAACCTTCTTACTGGAGGGTAGCCAGGGGAATGATTTGATGGACTACAGCAAGGAGCAGGTGATTACGGATATTCTGGACCAGTATGAACGGCACCTGAACTTTATCCACCTGCACCGGGAAGCGCCGGGGAATAGCGTGATGTTCCCGGATGTTTGAGTAATGACAAACTCTTTTAATTAAAAATCCAGCCATTTTTTTGCCGGGTGGCGCTGCGCTTACCCGGCCTTCAAAACTGCTTTTCCGTAGGCCTGATAAGCGAAGCGCCGTCAGGCCCACCCTTAATTGACATAACTTTAATGATAACCATTTTCATTTAAATATAGCCTGTGCTATACCTTATAGCACGGGCTAATTTTGCGTTGAATTTAATCACCTCTGGAGAGTGCTGCGATGTACCCACGGCAAGGATTGAAGCGTCTGTTGCTCGGCGCGCTGTTGATGGCCGCGACCGCCACCGGCGCGCAGGCGGCTGAAAAATTTCAGGTTATCACCACCTTTACCGTCATCGCCGATATGGCGAAAAACGTGGCGGGGGATGCCGCAGAAGTCACCTCCATCACAAAACCGGGCGCTGAAATCCACGAGTACCAGCCGACGCCGGGGGATATCAAGCGCGCGCAAAAGGCGCAGCTGATCCTTGCGAACGGCATGAACCTGGAGCTGTGGTTCCAGCGTTTTTATCAGCATCTGAACGGCGTGCCGGAGGTGATTGTCACCCAGGGCATCACCCCGATGGGCATCAGCGAGGGGCCGTACGACGGCAAGCCTAACCCGCACGCGTGGATGTCGCCGGACAACGCGCTGATTTACGTTGATAACATCCGCGACGCGCTGGTGAAGTACGACCCGGCCAACGCGCAGGTCTACCAACGTAACGCTGAAGCCTACAAGCAGAAGATCGTCGCGACACTTGAACCGCTGCGCAAGCAGGTGGCGGCCATCCCGGAAGACAAACGCTGGATGGTGACCAGCGAGGGCGCCTTCTCCTATCTTGCGCGGGATCTGGGCATGAAGGAACTTTACCTGTGGCCGATCAACGCCGATCGGCAGGGGACGCCGCAGCAGGTGCGCAAGGTGATCGATCTGGTGAAGAAACATCGCATCCCGGCGGTATTCAGCGAAAGCACGGTTTCCGATAAGCCGGCGCGTCAGGTGGCGCGGGAAACCGGCGCCCACTACGGCGGCGTGCTGTACGTTGACTCCCTGAGCGCGGAAAACGGCCCGGTGCCGACCTATATCGATCTGCTGAACGTGACCACCCGCACGCTGGTGCAGGGCATTCGCGACGGCATGAAGGAGTGACCATGCAGAAGGGGATTGTCGTCACGGACGTGACCGTGACCTACCGCAACGGCCACACGGCGCTGCGCAATGCGTCGTTCAGCGTGCCCGGCGGATCGATTGCCGCGCTGGTGGGGGTGAACGGCTCCGGCAAGTCCACGCTGTTTAAGGCGGTGATGGGCTTTGTGCGGGCGGCGAGCGGCACTATCACCCTCAATGGGCTGCCGCCTCACCGGGCGCTGCGCCAGAACCTGGTCGCCTACGTGCCGCAGTCGGAAGAGGTCGACTGGTCGTTTCCGGTTCTGGTCGAGGACGTGGTGATGATGGGGCGCTACGGGCATATGGGGTTTCTGCGGCGGCCTAAAGCGCAGGATCGGCAGATCGTGACCGACGCCCTGAAGCGCGTGGATATGCTCGAGCTGCGCCATCGACAGATTGGCGAGCTCTCCGGCGGGCAAAAGAAGCGCGTCTTCCTGGCGCGGGCGATTGCCCAGCAGGGCGAGGTGATCCTGCTCGACGAGCCGTTTACCGGCGTGGACGTTAAAACCGAAGCCAGAATCATCAGCCTGCTGCGCGAGTTGCGCGACGAGGGCAAAACCATGCTGGTCTCGACCCACAATTTGGGCTCGGTCACGGAGTTTTGCGATTACACGGTGATGGTCAAAGGCACCGTGCTGGCGAGCGGTCCGACGGAAACCACCTTCACCGCCGAAAACCTTGAGCGCGCCTTCAGCGGCGTGCTGCGCCACGTGGTACTCAGCGGCTCGGAAGATCGCATCATTACCGACGATGAGCGACCCTTCGTGACGCACCGGCAGGAGGCTAAATGAACGCGCTTCTCGAACCCTTCAGCTATGAGTACATGCTTAACGCGATGTGGGTCTCGGCGATGGTGGGTGGGCTGTGCGCGTTTCTCTCCTGCTACCTGATGCTCAAAGGCTGGTCGCTGATCGGCGATGCGCTCTCGCACTCCATCGTGCCGGGCGTGGCGGGGGCTTACATGCTCGGGCTGCCGTTCTCGCTGGGGGCGTTTTTATCGGGCGGGCTGGCGGCGGGCAGCATGCTGTTTCTCAACCAGCGCAGCCGCCTGAAGGAGGACGCCATCATCGGGCTGATCTTCTCCTCCTTCTTCGGGCTGGGGCTGTTTATGGTCTCGCTCAACCCAACCTCGGTGAATATTCAGACCATCGTGCTCGGCAATATTCTGGCTATCGCCCCGGAGGATATCGTCCAGCTGGCGATTATCGGCGTGGTGTCGATCGTCATCCTGCTGTTCAAATGGAAAGATCTGATGGTGACCTTTTTTGATGAGAACCACGCCCGCGCCATCGGCCTGCGCCCGGAGCGCCTGAAGGTACTGTTCTTCACGCTGCTGGCGGTCTCCACCGTGGCGGCGCTGCAAACCGTCGGCGCGTTTCTGGTGATTTGCCTGGTGGTTACGCCCGGCGCAACCGCGTGGCTGCTCACCGACCGCTTCCCGCGTCTGCTGATGATTGCCGTCACCATTGGCAGCCTCACCAGCTTCCTCGGCGCGTGGGCCAGCTATTACCTGGACGGCGCCACCGGCGGCATTATTGTGGTCGCCCAGACGCTGCTGTTCCTGCTGGCGTTCGTCTTTGCGCCGAAGCACGGGCTGCTCGCCAGCCGTCGTCGCGCGAAGGAGGCACACCCATGATGGCGCTGCTCCTTGAACCCTTCCAGTTTGCGTTCATGAACAACGCGCTGCTGATTTCACTTCTGGTAGCCGTGCCCTGCGCGCTGCTGTCGGTTTTTCTGGTGCTGAAAGGCTGGGCGCTGATGGGCGACGCCATGAGCCACGCGGTGTTTCCCGGCGTGGTGCTGGCGTGGGTGATGGGCCTGCCGCTGGCGCTGGGCGCGTTCGTTGCCGGTTTGTTTTGCGCGGTCGCCACTGGCTACCTCAAGGACAACAGCCGGATCAAGCAGGATACGGTGATGGGGATCGTCTTTTCCGGGATGTTCGGCGCGGGGCTGATCCTCTATATCGCCGTCAAACCTGAGGTGCATCTCGACCACATTCTGTTCGGCGATATGCTGGGCATAAACGGGATGGACATTCTGCAAAGCGGTCTCGTCGCGGGGCTGATTGCGCTGGTGATTGGCCTGAAGTGGCGCGATTTCCTGCTGTTCTGCTTTGACTATCAGCAGGCGCAGGCGAGCGGCCTGCGCGCCCGCTGGCTGCACTATGGCTTACTGTGCATGGTGTCGCTGACCATCGTGGCGACGCTGAAGGCGGTGGGGATTATTCTGTCGATTTCGCTGCTGATTGCCCCCGGTGCGATTGCGGTGCTGATTGCCCGACGCTTCCACATGGCGCTGCTGGTGGCAGTGGTGGTATCAGTACTGGTGTCGGTCAGCGGCGTGTATGCCTCGTTTTATATCGACAGCGCGCCCGCGCCGACCATAGTGGTCCTGTTCGCGGTGGTGTTTATCGTGACGTTTGTGGTGACCAGCGTGAAGGCGCGTCGGCAGGAACGTGTGATAGCAGGGTGATGACCTGTTCGTCGTCGACTAGCCAGTGAAGTGTGAAGGCTAAACCTTCGTCAAATCCCGTCAGCGGACGAGTCAGCGCCAGCATCAGCGTCTCTTTATCGAGCATTGTGACGCGCGCGCTGTCAAACCCGATGTAAGCCTGCACCTGCGGAAAAAGGGCCTTAAAAAGGCTCTCTTTGGCGCTGAAAACCAGCGTCAGGGCGAGGGCGAACGGGTAACCCGAGCGGGAAAGCACACGCTCTTCCTGGGCATCTATAATGCCATCTTTGATTTCCCTTGCTTCATTTTCGGCGAGGATCGCTTCACTATCGATACCGATAAGCGCAGGGTATGGCGCGACGACAGCCATCGCCTCCGTGCCGCTGTGGGTGATGCTGCCGGAAATTCCGTCCGGCCAGAGCGGTTCCCCGCTGGGGCCGATGGCGGGAACGGTGTGGTCAGGTAAGGCGTGCGCGGCGGCGATGCGTCCTGCCAGATGGTCAGCCTTGCGTTTACGTCCGGCGTCAGCGAGCTGGGCGTGATGGGGGAGCCAGAGGAGATCGGCGTCGGTGAAGGTGGCGGGGTCGAAGATGATGCGGTGGAGGGTGAGGCCAGCGAGAGAAAATGTGTTGTGGGTGGTGTGCATGGTTTTTCCCTCTGAATTGTGCGGACTGATGCCCTCACCCCAACCCTCTCCCACAGGGAGAGGGGGAAGTCACTGCCTGTATCAGAATCTTGTGTTTACGCTCATATACCAGGTGCGACCCGGTTCATTATACGTATACGCACCCGCACCGTACATATACGCGCCGGTTGTCGCGTTCCCCGTGGTCTGGGCATTACCCGCGCGCCACTGGCGCTTGTCGAAGACGTTGTCTACGCCGCCGGTCAGGCTGACGTTTTTCGTCACGTCCCAGGTGGCGCTCAGGCCAACGATGCTGTACGGGCTGACTTCGTCTTTTTCAGACCCGGTCACCGGCTGGCCTTTGTAATTGTACTTCTTCGGCTGCTGCTTGCCGTACCAGGTGAAGGTCGACTGCAATGACACATCCTGGTGCACCTGCCAGCTCAGGGTTGAGTTGAGCGTGTACTCAGGAATGATCGACAGACGGTCGCCGGTCTCCTTGTTCTTGCTTTGCAGCATATAGGTGATGTTGTTGGTCCAGTTGATGGTGTCGCTGACCGGCACGTTCAGGGAGCCTTCCAGACCTTCCACCACCGCCTTCGGCACGTTTTCCCACTGGTAGATATCGGTGGTGACTTTACCGGTGGACGTCTGGCCAATCGGCGCGTAGCCCGCTTCAATCTTGTTGCGGTAGTCGTTGCGGAACCAGGTCACGCCCGCCAGCCAGCCGTCGCGTTTCCACTCCAGGCCAATCTCTTTGTTGATGCTGGTTTCCGCTTTCAGATCGTCGTTACCCATCATGTAGCAGCCCACGCCGTCGGAACTGGCGTAGCAGCCCTGGCCTTTACTGTACAACAGGTAGTTCGGGTTGGTCTGGTACAGGCTTGGTGCTTTGTAGGCACGCGCGATGCCCATCTTCAGGGTGAAGTCATCCCCCAGACCCTGCGACAGGTTCAGGGACGGGCTCCAGTTATTGCCCACGATGGTGTGGTGGTCGAAGCGCAGGGCAGGGGTCAGCATGGTGCTGTCGGTCAGCTCCATGTTGTTCTCAGCGAACAGGGAGAAGATCTCCGCTGACGTGTACGGGCTACGGTCTTCGCTCATGCCCGGGATGGTGCCACCCTGTTGGGTTTGCGAGAAGGAGGTCGAATCCTTCATCCGCTGCTGGTTCCACTCGGTGCCGAGCGTCAGGTTCTGGTTCACAATGAAATCAATCGGCAGGTTGATTTCGCTGTGCAGCATCACGTCGGCCAGATCGGTGTCGGTGAATTTATTGCTGTTGAACAGGCCTTCCGTACCGCCCGCCAGCCCTTCGCCCAGGCGGGAGTTGCGGGTGTGTTCGTACTGCGCCCAGTTGCTGGTGGTAATGCCGTTGTCCCAGCCGCCGTTCCAGGTCACGGCGAAGTTCTGGCGATAAATACGGTTCGTCTCTTTGCCGTAGTTCTTCTTCACCAACGCGTTGTCGTTGTTGGTGTTTTGCGTGTCACCCGCATAGAGGTTGTTCTGGCGGCTGTAGCCCGCTTCAAACTCCAGCGACTGCATCAGCGCGAAGTCCCAGCGCACCACGCCGTTGATGTCTTTGTTCTCTACACCCTCGCGGCCCGCGGGCAGGGTGTTGGCGTAGGCTCCGGTACGCTCAGACTGGTGGCCCTGGTTGATGTCCCACGCGTCGGCCTGAGTCTTATCCAGGTTACCAAACATGCGGAAGCTGAAGTCGCCGCCCAGCGGGCCGCTCAGGCTGAAGTTGGTGCGCTTGGTAGAACCTTCATCCTTGTGTTCAGGCGCGTTCAGGTAGGTGTTCCAGGAGCCGTGCCACTGGTCGTCGAATTTTTTGGTGATGATGTTCACCACGCCGCCCGCCGCGCCGTTACCGTAGCGTGCGGCGGCCGGGCCGCGGATCACTTCGATGCGCTCGATCATCTCCGGCGGTACCCAGCCGGTATCGCCGCGGGTATCACGCTCGCCGCGCCAGCCCAGGCGGATGGAGTTGCGGCTGGTGACGGGCTTGCCGTCGATCAGGATCAGGGTGTTTTCCGGGCCCATGCCGCGAATATCGATCTGACGGTTGTTCCCGCGCTGGCCGCTGGTGGAGTTCCCGGTCAGGTTAACGCCCGGCATGGTGCGGATGATTTCCGCCACGTCCCGCGCGGGCGGGTTTTTGCGGATCTCATCGGCGGTGATGGTCGACACGCCAGGCGCCTGCAAATTCTGCTCGGCGGCGGTGATCACCATCGTGTCTTCGTGCTGCGCAGAGGCGGCGTTGTCGTCTGCCATGGCGGGCAGCGCGACGCCATAAATCCCTAAATTGACCAGCAAGGCCAGAGAGTGAATCTTCTTATTCATTGTACGTCCCGCTTTTATGGTTATTTATGAACGCGCTTCCCACAGCGCGGGCAATACGCTATTGTAAATGCAAATAGTTATCAATAATATTATCAATAAAATTTGCTCTGAAACAAAAAATATTGCTAAACATGGGGTTATAAGGGTGACGGCGTTAACAACCGGAAGTGAAGCGTGGTGGCAGTCGAAAAACGGGCCGGAATGGCAACGTCATGAGGAAAACTATCGCGTCACATTCTGGTGGCGGGACCCGGCAGGAACCCAGCAGACCTCAACGGTTAAACGCGTCTGGCTCTACGTTACCGGCGTGACCGACCACCATCAGAATGCCCGCCCGCAATCGCTTGAACGCATTCCCGATACCGACGTCTGGCAGTGGCAGGGGGAGTTCAGCCCCGAATGGCGCGGCAGCTACTGTTTTATCCCCTCCGATAACGAAAACGATTTTGCCGATGCAGTATTTGAAGGCGAGCAGCCGGACCGCATGGCGCTGCGCGAAGGCTGGCGCAAGCTGCTGCCTCACGCGGTTTCAGACCCGCTGAATCCGCAGAGCTGGCGCGGCGGGCGCGGGCACGCCGTCTCGGCGCTGGAAATGCCGGAGGCGCCCGTACAGCCGGGCTGGAACCATCCTGATACGCCTTACAAAAAGCCTGTCTGCATTGAGTGGCACAGCGCGCGCCTGAAGAACCGTCGCTGCGTGTGGATTTTTACCACCGGGGATGAAAGCCCCGAGCGCCCGCTGGCGGTGCTGCTTGACGGGCAGTTCTGGGCCGAAAGCATGCCGGTCTGGCCTGCGCTGGCGTCGCTCACCTCCGAGCGCAACCTGCCGCCTGCGGTCTACGTCTTAATCGATGTTATTAATATGGAGCACCGTAACCGCGAGCTGCCGTGCAATCCCGACTTCTGGCTGGCGGTGCAGGAAGAACTTCTCCCCCTTGTCCAACAACGCGCGCCGTTTAGCGACCGCGCCGACCGTACGGTGGTCGCAGGGCAAAGCTTTGGCGGTCTCTCCTCCCTTTATGCCGCACTGCACTGGCCGCAGCGTTTTGGCTGCGTGCTCAGCCAGTCCGGCTCCTACTGGTGGCCGCACCGCGGCGGGCAGCAGGACGGGCTGTTAATCGAACAACTTAAAACCGGCGAAATATCCCCTCGCGGGTTACGCATCCTTCTTGAAGCCGGGCGCAACGAGCCGCTTATCTTGCGCGCAAACCAGGCGATCCTCGCCGAACTACACACTCAGCAACCGGTTATCTGGCGTCAGGTTGACGGCGGACACGATGCGCTTTGCTGGCGCGGTGGGCTGACGCAGGGGCTGATGACCCTCTGGCAGCCGCTCATTCAATAACGGAGTCTGTATGGAATTCAGCAATCCTTTCGATAATCCGCAGGGACAGTTCGCCATTTTGCAAAATGACCAGGGGCAGTACAGCCTGTGGCCGCAGCAGTGCGAGTTGCCCGCGGGCTGGCGCGTGGTCTGCGAACCGCACTCTCAGGAGGCGTGCCAGCAGTGGCTGGCGCAACGCTGGCAGACGCTTGAGCCGTCCTCTTTTGCGGGGGAGCGCGCATGAATCGTCTTCCTCTCGTCGCCGCCCAGCCGGGTATCTGGATGGCAGAGCAGCTTTCCTCGCTGCCAAACGCCTGGAGCGTGGCGCACTATACCGAGCTGAAAGGGAATATCGACGCGCCGCTGTTGGCTAACGCCATCGCCGAGGGCATGATGCAGGCCGATACCCTGCGCACGCGTTTCGCTGAAGATAACGGCGAGGTCTGGCAGTGGGTCGATGAGACTCTGATCCTGCCGGAGCCGTCCATCGTTCGCGTTGATTCTCACGACGCCGCCGTGGCGCTGATGGAGGCCGATCTCAGCCAGGATCTGCGCGTGGACAGCGGTCAGCCGCTCGCTTTTCATCAGCTGATTCAGGTCGGTGACAACCGCTGGTACTGGTATCAGCGCTATCACCATCTGGTGGTGGATGGCTTCAGTTTCCCGGCGATTACCCGCCAGATCGCCGCGATTTACGCTGCCTGGAAGAAAGGGGAACCCACCCCAGCCTCACCGTTTACTCCGTTCGCCGAGGTCGTTGAAGAGTATCAGCGCTATCGCGACAGCGAGGCGTATCAGCGCGACGGTGCCTTCTGGGAGGAGCAGCGCAAACAGCTTCCTCCTCCGGTCTCGCTCTCCTCCGCGCCGCTACCGGGACGCGCCGCCACTACCGACATCCTGCGCCTGAAAATTGCAATGGACGCTCGCGCCTTTAGCCAGCTGGCGCAGGCAGCCGGGCAGGCACAGCGCACCGAACTGGCGCTTGCGCTGGTGGCGCTGTGGCTCGGCCGCCTCACCGGACGGCTGGACTACGCCGCCGGGTTTATCTTTATGCGCCGCATGGGGTCCGCCGCGCTGACCGCAACCGGCCCGGTGCTTAACGTCCTGCCGCTGGCGGTGAATATTAATCCGCTTGAGAGCCTGCCGGAGCTGGCGCTGCGCCTGGCGAACCAGCTGAAAAAGATGCGCCGCCATCAGCGCTACGACGCCGAGCAGATCGTACGCGACAGTGGGCGGGCCGCAGGGGACGAACCCTTGTTTGGGCCGGTGCTGAACGTGAAGGTGTTTGATTATCAGCTGGATATTGACGGCGTGGAGGCCATCACCCACACGCTGGCGACCGGCCCGGTGAACGATCTCGAGCTGGCGCTGTTCCCGGATGAGCAGGGCGGATTAAGCATTGAGATCCTCGCCAACAGGCAGCGTTACGACGACGCGACGCTGAAGCGCCACGTTTCGCGCCTGAACGCGATGCTGGCGCAGTTTGCCGCGAACCCTGACCTGCGCTGTGGCGACGTGGAAACCGTATCCGAGCAGGAATACGCCCGGCTGGCGCGCATCAACGATACCGGCCTGGCGCTGCCCTCCACCACGCTGGCGGATCTGGTGGCGGAGCAGGCGAGCAAAACGCCGGACGCCCCCGCGCTGGCGGATGCCCATATTGAGCTGAACTACCGCCAGATGCGCGAGCAGGTGGTCGCGCTGGCAAACCTGCTGCGCGCGCGCGGCGTGAAGCCGGGCGACAGCGTGGCGGTGGCGCTTCCGCGCTCGGTGTTCCTGACCCTGGCGCTGCACGGCATTGTTGAAGCCGGCGCCGCCTGGCTGCCGCTGGATACCGGCTACCCGGACGATCGTCTGCGGATGATGCTGGAGGACGCGAAACCGTCGCTCCTCATTACCACCGACGCGCAGCTTCCGCGCTTTAACGATCTGCCGATACCTTCGTTTAGTTACAACATGCTATTGCCGACCACAGGCGCTGAACCTCTGCGTCTGGCGAAGCCGGAGCAGACCGCGTACATCATCTTTACCTCGGGTTCGACGGGACGCCCGAAAGGGGTGATGGTGGGGCATACCGCCATCGTTAACCGCCTGAAGTGGATGCAGGATCATTATCCGCTGGGCGCGGACGATGTGGTGGCGCAGAAAACGCCGTGCAGCTTTGACGTGTCGGTGTGGGAGTTCTGGTGGCCGTTTATCGCCGGGGCAAAGCTGGTGATGGCCGAGCCGGACGCGCACCGCGATCCGCAGGCGATGCAGAGCTTCTTCGCAGAATATGGCGTAACCACCACCCACTTCGTGCCCTCGATGCTGGCGGCATTTGTCGCCTCGCTGACGCCGGAAAACGTCGACTGTTGCAGAACGCTGAAGCAGGTGTTCTGTAGCGGCGAGGCGCTGCCAACGGCGCTGTGCCGCGAGTGGGAGCAGCTCACTCATGTACCGCTGCACAACCTCTACGGCCCAACCGAAGCGGCGGTGGACGTGAGCTGGTATCCTGCTTGCGGCCCGGAGCTGGCGGCGGTGGAGGGCAACAGCGTGCCGATCGGCTTCCCGGTGTGGAATACGGGGCTGCGCATTTTGGACGCGATGATGCGCCCGGTGCCGTTCGGCGTGGCGGGCGATCTGTATCTCACCGGCATTCAGCTGGCCCAGGGGTATCTGGGACGTCCCGACCTCACCGCCAGCCGCTTTATTGCCGATCCGTTTGCCCCAGGCGAGCGGATGTATCGCACCGGAGACGTTGCCCGCTGGCTGGACAACGGGGCGGTGGAATATCTGGGCCGCAGCGATGACCAGCTGAAAATCCGCGGTCAGCGCATTGAGCTGGGCGAAATCGACCGGGCGATGCTGTCGCTGCCGGACGTGGCCCAGGCCGTGGCGCATGCGTGCGTGTTTAATCAGGCTGCGGCAACGGGCGGCGATGCCCGCCAACTGGTGGGGTACGTGGTTTCTGAATCCGGTTTACCGCTGGATCGCGACGCGCTGCTGGACTCGCTCAGGGCACAGCTGCCGCCGCATATGGTGCCGGTGGTGCTGCTGCAAATCAGCGCGCTGCCGCTCAGCGCCAACGGCAAGCTCGACCGTAAGGCGCTGCCGCTGCCGGAGCTGACCAGCAAAACCTCCGGTCGCGCACCCGAGACGCAAACCGAAGCCGTCGTGGCGCAGGCGTTTTCTGCGCTGCTGGGCTGCGAAGTGAACGATATCGACGCCGACTTCTTTGCCCTTGGCGGCCACTCGCTGCTGGCGATGCGCCTCGCGGCTCAGCTCGGCCGTGCGTTAAGCCGCAAGGTGACGCCGGGGCAGATTATGGTCGCCTCGACGGTCGGCAAGCTCAGCGCGCTGCTGGACTCGCAACTGAGCGACGAGCAGGCGCAGCGTCTGGGGTATGAAACCCTTTTGCCGCTGCGTGAGGGCGACGGCCCGACGCTGTTCTGCTTCCATCCGGCGTCCGGCTTTGCCTGGCAGTTTAGCGTGCTGGCGCGCTACCTCAGCCCGCGCTGGTCAATCGTCGGCATTCAATCGCCGCGTCCGGACGGGCCGATGCAGCAGCGTGAGGATCTGGATGGAGTCATTGAGCATCATCTGAATACGCTGCGTAAGCAGCAGCCGCAGGGGCCGTATTATCTGTTCGGCTATTCCCTCGGCGGTACGCTAGCGCAGGGCATTGCCGCCCGTCTGCGCGAGCAGGGTGAAAACGTAGCCTTCCTCGGCCTGCTGGATACCTGGCCGCCGGAAACCCAGAACTGGGCGGAGAAAGAGGCTAACGGCCTCGACCCGGCGGTGCTGGCGGAAATCGAGCGCGAGCGGCAGGCGTTTATCGCCGCCCAGCAGGGGCAGGGCTCCAGCGAGCTGTTTAACGCCATTGAGGGCAACTACGCCGACGCGGTGCGGCTGCTCACCACCGCGCACAGTTCACGCTTTGACGGTAAAGCGACGCTGTTTGTTGCCGAACGCACGAGAACGATGGATCCGCATACGGCCTGGGCGCCGTGGGTGGGCGAGCTGGAGGTCTACAGCCAGGACTGCGCCCACGTGGATATCATTTCACCGCAGGCGTTTGAAAAGATTGGGCCGGTACTGAAGGAAATTTTAGGGTAGTGAAAATGCCCGGTGGCGCTGCGCTTACCGGGCCTACGGGAGCTGAATGTAGGCCGGGTAAGGCGTAGCCGCCACCCGGCAATTACCGCCGACCTAACGGCACCACCAGCGGCGTACCCGCCACCGGATCGTCAATAATCATGCAGCGCATGCCGTAGATCCGCTCGATCAGCTCTGGCGTCACAATCTCTTTCGGCGCGCCCTGCGCCACAATCTCGCCGTCGCGCAAGGCAATCAGATGCGTGGCGTAGCGGCAGGCCTGATTTAAATCATGCAGCACCGCCGCCAGGGTATACCCCTGCGTGCGGTTCAGCTCGCTCAGCAGCTCCAGCAGGTCAATCTGATGGCTGATGTCCAGCCAGGTCGTCGGCTCGTCCAGCAGCATAATGGCGGTTTCCTGCGCCAGCACCATCGCGATCCACGCCCGCTGTCGCTGTCCGCCAGAGAGGGTATCCACGCTTTGCTGAGCCAGATCGGTGATGCCCGTTGCCTGCATCGCGCGCTTCACGGCCTCGTCGTCCTCTTTGCGCCAGCGGGTAAACAGCGGCTGGTGTGGATAGCGCCCGCGCGAGACCAGCTCCTGCACTGTGATGTCTCCCGGTGTGGTGGCGTTTTGCGCCAGCAGCCCGATGCGCCTGGCCACCTCTTTGCTGGCGAAGCGCTGGATCTGCTCTCCGTCGAGGAATACGCTGCCCTCTGACGGCGACATCAGGCGGCTCAGGGTGCGCAGCAGGGTCGATTTGCCGCAGCCGTTCGGACCGATAATCGCGGTGAAGTGGCCGTCCGGAATGGCGACGGTTAAATCACGGGCAATGATTTTTTTGCCATAGCCGAGGGTCAAGTTTTCGCCGCGCAAGCGGGTTGTTGAATCTGTCATTTCTTGCGTGACTCCTGAACGAGCAAGACGATGAGGTAAATCCCGCCGAGGCTGACGGTCACCACGCCCACCGGAAGTTGATAAGGCATAAACAGCTGCTGGGCGCAGAGATCGGCGGCCAGCAGCAGCATCGCACCGCACAGGGCAGCCTGGGTCAAGCCCCAGCGCGCGGTGCCGCTAAGACGCCGCGCGATGTGCGGCGCGACAAGGGCAATAAACGAGATCGGCCCGGCGATGGCGGTGGAGGCGGCGGTCAGCAGTACCGCCACCAGCATCAGCATCAGACGCGAGCGCTCAACGCTCACGCCCAGCGCGCAGGCGCTGTCGTCGCCCATCTCCAGCAGGTCCATCCGGCGTACCAGCAGCAGGGCGCCGAAAAACATCAGCAAAATCAGCGGCGCGGCGGGCCAGGTTTTGCCCCACGTCAGGCCATTAAGTGAGCCGGCGTACCACAGCCCGGCGGAGAGCGCGGTTTCCAGAGACGCCTGCAACAAAAGCCAGGTGTTAAACGCCATCAGCATCGCGCGGATGCCGATCCCGATAATGATCAGCCGGAAGGTGTCAATGCCGTTGCGCCAGGCCAGGGCCCAGATAAGCAGCGAGGTCAGAATGCCGCCCGCCATCGCCGTAAAGGTAATGGCCGTCAGATGCTGCCCGAACAGCACCATCGCCACCAGCACGCCGCTCCACGCGCCGGTATTCAGGCCCATCACGTCCGGGCTGCCGAGGGGGTTACGCATCAGCGACTGGAAAATCGCGCCGCTGACGCCGAGCGCCGCGCCTACCAGGATCGCCATCGCCACGCGCGGCAGTCGCCATTCGGTGACCACCATGGTGATGTTACGCGGCGCGCTGCCGGTGAGGGCGTGAAAGACTTGCGCGAAATCAAGCGTTACGGCACCGCTTTGCAGGCTCCAGACCGCCAGCAGAGTAATGGCGATAGCCAGCAGGAAGATGCTGGTGAGTAAACGACGGGAAGGAGCCATCATGCGCTACCTCCGCGTCTGCGACGTACCAGGAAGATCAGCACCGGCGCGCCGATAAACGCGCTCACCACCGAGACGCGCAGCTCGCCGGGCACCAGCAGGCGGCCCAGCACGTCGGCAAACAGCAGCAGGGCAGGAGTGGCCAGCAGCGTGACCGGCAGCGACCAGCGGTGGTCCGACCCCACCAGCCAGCGCGCCATGTGCGGCATCATCAGGCCGATAAAGGCGATCGGACCGACCACGGCGGTTGCGCTACCGCTCAGCACGGTGATAGCGAGCAGGCCAGTCAGCTGCGTGCGCGCCACGCGGTTGCCGAGGGCGGTCGCGGTGTCGCTGCCGAGGCTCAGGCTGTTCAGCGACCGGCTTAAACACAGCGCCACGACGGCGGCGATAATGACCGGGATTGCCACCACGTTTAAGGTTTCAAGGGTGCGGATATCCAGCGAACCGGCCTGCCAGAAGCGCAGCTGGTCATACACGTCCGGGTTGAGCAGGGCGATGCCGCTGGACAAGCCTTCCAGCACCGCCGCGAGCGCTACGCCCGCAAGCGTCAGGCGAACCGGGCTCAGCTGCCCGCCGCCCTGACTGCCGGTAAACGCGACCACCAGCGAGGCGGCCAGCGCGCCGCAGAAGGCCATCACCAGCTGTTCAGAGGGCGACGTTAACCCGAACAGCGCTGCGCCGAGCACGATGGCAAAGCTGGCGCCGGAGTTGACGCCAAGAATGCCGGGGTCCGCCAGCGGGTTACGGGTAAGGGTTTGCATCAGGGCACCCGCAAGGCCAAGCGCGCCACCGGCCAGCAGTCCGGCAAGAGTGCGGGGCAGGCGGGCGTCGAGCACGATGGTGCAGTCGGCGCTCTGACAGGTGCCGGAGAGCGCATCAACGATAACGTAGGCGGGTAGCGGCTTCGCGCCGACCAGCAGGCTGAGTGCAATCGCAAGGATTAGCAGTAGCAATAATACGGGCACGGCAATGGCGCGCACCGCAGAAGAGGAAAACGACATAGCAACATCCATGATTTGATAATGATAGTGATTATCGTTATCTATCTTATTTGGCTATGTTAGCATGTGCGCCCATGGAATGGGTAGAAATAGACTCAAGGCTTTGTCATGAATCAAAAATCCTGGCTGCTTAACCTCAGCCTGTTGAAAACGCACCCGGCGTATCGCGCCGTTTTTATCGCTCGCTTTATCTCCATTTTGTCCCTCGGCCTGCTCGGCGTCGCCGTGCCGGTACAGATCCAGACCATGACGCACTCCAGCTGGCTGGTGGGGCTATCCGTCACCTTAACCGGCGGGGCGATGTTTATCGGCCTGATGGTCGGCGGCGTGCTGGCGGATCGCTACGAGCGTAAGAAGCTGATCCTGCTCGCGCGCGGCACCTGCGGGGTGGGCTTTATCGGGCTGTGTCTGAACGCGATGCTGCCGGAGCCGTCGCTGATGGCGATTTATGCCCTTGGCCTGTGGGACGGTTTTTTCGCCTCGCTCGGCGTGACGGCGCTGCTGGCGGCAACGCCCGCGCTGGTGGGCCGCGAGAACCTGATGCAGGCGGGGGCGATCACCATGCTCACCGTGCGCCTCGGCTCGGTGATTTCGCCGATGGTCGGCGGCCTGCTGCTGGCAACGGGCAACGTGGCCTGGAACTACGGCCTTGCCGCGGCGGGCACCTTTATCACCACCCTGACGCTGCTGCGTCTGCCGCTCCTGCCACCGCCACCGCATCCGCGCGAGCACCCGCTGAAATCGCTGATGGCCGCGATTCGTTTTCTGTTCAGCAACCCGCTGATTGGCGGCATTGCGCTGCTCGGCGGCCTGCTGACGATGGCGAGCGCCGTGCGCGTGCTTTACCCGGCGCTGGCGGGCGAGTGGCAGATGAGCGCCTCGGAGATTGGCGTGCTGTACGCCGCCATTCCGCTCGGTGCGGCCTGCGGGGCGCTGACTAGCGGTAACCTGGCCCAAAGCGCGCGTCCGGGCTTGATTATGCTGGTGGCGACGCTGGCCTCGTTTATCGCCATCGGCTTCTTCAGCCTGATGCCGGTCTGGGCGCTGGGGGTGATGTGTCTGGTGATTTTCGGCTGGCTGAGTGCGGTCAGCTCACTTTTACAGTACACCCTGATCCAGACCCAGACGCCGGAAGGGATGCTGGGGCGTATCAACGGCCTGTGGACCGCGCAGAACGTGACGGGCGATGCAATTGGCGCGGCGATCCTCGGCGGGCTGGGGGCGATAATGACCCCGGTAGCGTCGGCGAGCAGCAGCGGGTTTGTGTTAGCGATGGTTGGCGCGATCTTACTGGTGACGCTGGTGGAATTGCGGCGGTTCAGGCAGGAGGTCGTGTTGAACGACGGTGCGGCCTGATGCCCTCTCCCGCGGGGAGAGGGAGGGAAAATGCCTACCTAAACAACGCATTCAATCTGTCTAATACCAGCATCGCGCTGTAATAATCCAGGCGGAACGTTTCGGTTCCCAACGCCCACACGCGCTTGTTTTTCACCGACGGCAGGTGCGCCAGCAGCGGGTTAGCGTAAATCGCCGCCACGTCTTTCTCGTCGCCGGCAAACACGAACAGCCCTTCGCCGTTCAGCCCCGTCGCCAGATTTTCTCCACCCAGCTGAATAATGTCGTGACGCTTGCCCTGGCTTTTTGAGGTGTGCAGCCCATCGGGTAACGCCGCCAGCGTAAAGCCCAGCTGGTGTAACAGCTTGCCCTGCGCCGATTCTGTCGTCCACAGGTTCGCCGTGTGCGCGGCGGCGGTGTAGACGATGGCATTCACCGGCTGCGGCGGCAGTTTCATCTGCTGTTTCACCTGCGCGAGCTGTTTATCGAACGCGGCGATGCGTTCAGCGGCCTGTTTCTCGTGCCCGGTCATCGTGCCCAGCTGGGTCAGCAGTTCCTGCCAGCTTTTGTCGTCGTAGTTGATGATAAGCGTCGGGGCGATGGCGGAGAGCTGATCGTACAGCGCCAGCGCGGAATCCCCGCCGGTGGCGCTGATCAAAATCAGATCCGGCATCTGGGCGGCCACCGCTTCGGCGCTTGGCTCGCCGATGTACAGCCGTGCAACCTTACGCTGTTTTGCAATATCCCCCCACTGGCGCAGGAAACCCTGCGCGTCCGCCACGCGGTTGTTCGGCGTGGTTGCGCCGCTGGCAATGACCGGCGCGTCAATCGCCAGCAGAGATCCGGTTAAGGTCACGCTGGTGGAGACAATGCGCGTCGGTTTGCTCTCAAGCGTATGCACGCCGCGGCTGTCGTTGACCTGGCGCGGCCAGTCTGCGGCGGCGGCTGAGGTTAGTCCTAAAACAAAAAGTCCTGTCAGAAGAAGGGCATTGCGGCAAACGGCAGCGATTTTCACAGAGCGGCATCCTGTTTTTACTGAAGATAATGCTTCTCATTTTCATGGTTGCCGGGAAGGGATGCAAGCGTTTGTCGCAGAAGTTAATGGCCCGACGGTTGACAGCGGCGCGCTGTGGGATTAGGTTAGCCGACGAAAATATAAATGATAATCATTATTGCTTCTTTTATCATTTTGAGGAGGATGATATGGACACGTCCCTGGCTGAGGAAGTTCAGCACACCACGACCACGCTGCAATCAGACAGCTTTTTCTTTATGTCGCCTTACCGCAGTTTTACCACCTCAGGCTGTTTTGCCCGATTCTCTGAACCTGCCGTCGGCGGAGACGATCCGGCGGGGCAGTTCCAGCAGAAATTAGCCCAGGCTTTCCGGGATGCGAAAGCCAGCGGCATCGCCCATCCCGTCATGGTAGGGGCCATCCCGTTCGATACCCGCAAGCCGTCTTCGCTGTTTATTCCGCAACGCTGGGAGACGTTTTCCCGTCCCGCGCGTCAGCAGTCCGCACGCTATTTCTCCGGCGCGCAGGCGCTGAAGGTGGAACAGCGCACCGAGATCCCCGCTCAGCCCGTTTTTGAAGAGATGGTCGCGCGCGCCGCGTCGCTCACCGCCACGCCGCAGGTGAATAAGGTAGTGCTGTCGCGCCTGATTGATATCGCCACCGACAAAAAAATGGACAGCGGCGCGCTGATGGAGCGTCTGATCGCTCAGAACCCGGCGAGTTTTAACTTCCACGTGCCGCTGGAAGACGGCGGCGTGCTGCTCGGCGCCAGCCCGGAACTGCTGCTGCGCAAAGAGGGCAGGCACTTTAGCTCGCTGCCGCTTGCAGGCTCCGCGCGCCGCCAGCCGGACGACGTGCTGGATCGCGAGGCGGGCAATAAGCTGCTGGCCTCCGAAAAGGACCGCCACGAACACGACCTGGTGACCCAGGCGATGAAGGCCATTCTGGAACCGCGCAGCCATCACCTGAGCATGCCGTCTTCCCCGCAGCTCATCACCACGCCGACGCTGTGGCATCTGGCGACGCCGGTTGAAGGTGACGCGCGCGAGAACGAAAACGCCCTGACGCTGGCCTGCCTGCTGCACCCGACCCCGGCCCTGAGCGGCTTCCCGCATCAGGCGGCTAAAGAACTGATTGCCGAGCTGGAGCCGTTCGACCGCGAGCTGTTCGGCGGCATCGTCGGCTGGTGCGACAGTGAAGGCAACGGCGAGTGGGTGGTGACCATCCGCTGCGCGCGTCTTCACGAAAATACCGTTCGCCTGTTTGCCGGCGCGGGCATTGTGCCTGCCTCCTCCCCGGTGGGCGAGTGGCGTGAGACGGGCGTGAAGCTCTCCACCATGCTTAACGTGTTTGGTTTGCACTAAGGAATACCCATGACCATCCCTTTTACCCGCTGGCCTGAGGATTTTGCCCGCCGCTACCGTGAAAAAGGCTACTGGCAGGATCTGCCGCTGACCCACATCCTGACGGACCATGCGCAAAGCGATGCGGTCGCGATTATTGACGGCGATCGCCACATCACCTACCGCGCGTTTAATGAGGCGGTGACGAATCTGGCGTCTGCCCTCCAGGCTCAGGGGCTGCACCGCGGCGAGACCGCGCTGGTGCAGCTCGGCAACGTGGCCGAGTTTTACATCACCTTTTTCGCGCTGCTGCAGATCGGCGTCGCGCCGGTTAACGCGCTCTTTAGCCATCAGCGCAGCGAGCTGAACGCCTACGCCGCCCAGATCAAACCCGCCGTGCTGATCGCCGATCGCGAACATGCCCTGTTCGCGGGGGATGATTTTCTCAATACCTTTGTGGATGAACACCGCTCGGTTCGCGCCGTGCTGCTGCGCGGCGATAAGGGTGAACATGCGCTGGAAGCGGCGATTGCGCGCCCGGCGGACAACTTCATCCCCAACCCGACGCCCGCAGACGAGGTGGCGTTCTTCCAGCTCTCCGGCGGCAGCACCGGTACGCCGAAGCTGATCCCGCGTACGCACAACGACTACGACTACAGCATCCGCCGCAGCAATGAAATCTGCGGCATCACTGCGCACACCCGCTATCTGAACGCGCTTCCCGCGGCGCATAACTACGCCATGAGCTCGCCGGGATCGTTAGGCGTGTTCACGGCGGGCGGCTGCGTGGTGCTGGCGAACGATCCGAGCGCCACGCTCTGCTTCCCGCTGATTGAGCAGCATCAGATCAACGTGACGTCGCTGGTCCCTCCGGCGGTGAGCCTCTGGCTGCAGGCGATTGCCGACGGCGCGGGGAACGCGCAGCTGAAATCCCTCAAGCTGCTCCAGGTGGGCGGCGCACGCCTCTCCGCCACGCTCGCGGCGCGTATTCCGGCGGAAATCGGCTGCCAGTTGCAGCAGGTATTCGGCATGGCGGAAGGGCTGGTGAACTACACCGCGCTCGACGATATGCCGGAGCGCATCATCAATACCCAGGGCCGCCCAATGTGTCCGGACGACGAGGTGTGGGTGGCGGACGAGGACGGCAACCCGCTCCCGCGCGGGGAAGTCGGACGTTTGATGACGCGCGGCCCGTACACCTTCCGCGGCTATTTCAACAGCCCGGAGCACAACGCCAGCGCCTTTGATGCCAACGGTTTCTACTGCTCCGGCGATCTGATCGCCATCGATGAGCAGGGCTACATCACCGTGCAGGGGCGCGAGAAAGATCAGATCAACCGCGGTGGCGAAAAGATTGCCGCCGAAGAGATCGAAAACCTGCTGCTGCGCCACGAAGCGGTGATCCACGCCGCGCTGGTGAGCATGGAGGACAGCCTGCTGGGCGAAAAAAGCTGTGCGTATCTGGTGGTGAAACAGCCCCTGCGTGCGGTTGAGGTGCGTCGCTTCCTGCGCGAGCAGGGCGTTGCCGAATTTAAGCTGCCGGACCGCGTGGAGAGCGTGGATGCGCTTCCGCTCACGCCGGTCGGCAAAGTTGATAAGAAACAGTTGCGCCTGTGGCTTGCTGAACGCGCCCGGGGCTGAGGAACAGAGAATGGCCATTCCAAAATTAACCGCTTACGCGCTGCCAACCGCCGCAGAGCTGCCGACCAACAAGGTGAACTGGGCGTTTGAGCCGGAGCGCGCCGCGCTGCTGATCCACGATATGCAGGAGTATTTCCTGAACTTCTGGGGCGAAAATAGCGACATGATGCAGCAGGTGGTGGCGAACATCGCTAAACTGCGCGCGTACTGCAAAGAACACAATATCCCGGTGTACTACACCGCGCAGCCGAAAGAGCAGAGCGATGAAGACCGCGCCCTGCTGAACGACATGTGGGGGCCGGGCCTGACCCGCTCGCCGGAGCAGCAGCGTATCGTGGCTGAACTGACGCCGGACGAAGCGGACACCGTGCTGGTGAAGTGGCGCTACAGCGCGTTTCACCGCTCACCGCTGGAGCAGATGCTGAAAGAGACCGGCCGCAACCAGCTGCTGATTACCGGCGTGTATGCCCACATCGGCTGCATGACTACCGCCACAGATGCCTTTATGCGCGACATCAAGCCGTTCTTTATCGCCGACGCGCTGGCGGACTTCACCCGCGACGAGCACCTGATGTCGCTGAAATACGTGGCAGGACGTTCGGGCCGCGTGGTGATGACCGACGAGCTGCTGCCGTCCGTTCCGGCAACGAAAGCCGCGCTGCGCGAGCTGATCCTGCCGCTGCTGGACGAGTCCGACGAGCCGATGGATGACGAAAACCTGATCGACTACGGTCTGGACTCGGTGCGCATGATGGCGCTGGCCGCCCGCTGGCGGAAGGTGCACGGCGACATCGACTTCGTGATGCTGGCGAAAAATCCGACCCTTGACGCCTGGTGGGCGCTGCTCTCCCGTGAGGTGAAGTGATGGCGGGGTTTGATTTTACCGGTAAAACGGTTTGGGTAACGGGCGCGGGTAAAGGTATTGGCTATGCGACCGCGCTGGCCTTTGTGGAGGCGGGCGCGCGGGTGACCGGGTTCGATCTGGCCTTCCTGCAGGACGATTATCCGTTTGCCACCGAAACGCTGGACGTGGCGGACGCGGCGCAGGTGGGCGACGTCTGCGGGCGTTTACTCGGCACCCTTGCGCGCCTCGACGTGCTGGTTAACGCGGCGGGCATTCTGCGCATGGGCGCGACGGACGAGCTTTCGCAGGAAGACTGGCAGCAGACCTTTGCGGTTAACGTCGGCGGCGCGTTTAACCTGTTTCAGCAGACGATGGGCCAGTTCCGCCGTCAGCAGGGCGGAGCGATAGTGACCGTGGCCTCCGACGCGGCGCACACCCCGCGCATCGGGATGAGCGCCTACGGCGCGTCGAAGGCGGCGCTGAAAAGCCTGGCGCTGACCGTCGGGCTGGAGCTGGCGGGCAGCGGCGTGCGCTGTAACCTGGTGTCGCCCGGCTCAACGGATACCGACATGCAGCGCACCCTGTGGAAAAGCGACGATGCGGAGCAGCAGCGCATTCGCGGCTTTGGCGAGCAGTTCAAGCTCGGCATTCCGCTCGGCAAAATCGCCCGTCCGCGGGAAATTGCCGCCACCGTGCTGTTCCTTGCGTCCGATGCCGCCAGCCATATTACCCTGCAGGATATCGTGGTGGACGGCGGCTCCACACTGGGGGTGTAATGATCTGGAAACGTCATTTATCGCTTGAAGACCTGAACGCCACCAGCGTGAACACCCTGGTGGCGCACCTGGGCATCGTCTATACCCGCCTCGGGGACGACACGCTGGAAGCGGAGATGCCGGTGGATGCCCGTACCCATCAGCCGTTTGGCCTGCTGCACGGCGGGGCGTCGGCGGCGCTGGCGGAAACGCTGGGCTCAATGGCCGGTTTTCTGATGACCCGCGACGGGCAGAGCGTGGTCGGCACTGAGCTGAACGCCACGCACCACCGCGCGGTCTCTCACGGTAAGGTGCGCGGCGTGTGTCAGCCGCTACATCTGGGGCGTTCGAGCCAGAGCTGGGAGATCGTGGTATTCGACGAGCAGGGGCGGCGGTGCTGCACCTGTCGGTTGAGCACGATGGTGCTGGGGTAGGCCATTCAGCTGAAAGTGATCGGCTTAACACTGTGGTGTAAATCTCTGGTTTGACCACGCATTATTGCGTTTCAAAGTTGTTAAATTTTATCCGTTGTTCTAGAAACAAAATGTAACATCTCACTGTTTCACAACAACGGACAACAACTATGAACAACTCAGGGAAATACCTTACGTGGGCGGCGCTCTCCGTTGTGGGAGCCTTTGCCCTGGGCTATATCGCCCTCAACCGGGGGGAGCAGATCAATGCGCTCTGGATCGTCGTCGCCTCCGTCTGCATTTATCTCATTGCGTACCGTTTTTATGGCCGCTATATCGCAAAGACGGTGCTGGGCGTAGACGGCACACGCATGACGCCTGCCGTACGCCACAACGACGGGCTGGACTACGTGCCGACCGATAAAAAAGTGCTGTTCGGTCACCATTTCGCGGCGATTGCCGGTGCAGGCCCGCTGGTGGGGCCGGTGCTGGCGGCGCAGATGGGCTACCTGCCGGGGATGATCTGGATCCTCGCGGGCGTGGTGCTGGCGGGCGCGGTGCAGGACTTTATGGTGCTGTTCGTCTCCACCCGTCGCGACGGCCGTTCTCTGGGTGAGCTGGTGAAAGAGGAGATGGGGGCAACCGCCGGGGTGATTGCGCTGGTGGCGACCTTTATGATCATGGTGATCATCCTCGCGGTGCTGGCGATGATCGTGGTGAAAGCGCTGACCCACAGCCCGTGGGGAACCTACACGGTCGCCTTTACCATTCCGCTGGCGTTGTTTATGGGGATTTACATTCGCTACCTGCGCCCCGGGCGCATCGGTGAAGTCTCTGTCATTGGCCTGGTGTTCCTGGTATTTGCGATTATCTCCGGCGGCTGGGTGGCGGAAAGCCCGACCTGGGCACCATTCTTCGACTTTACCGGCGTGCAGCTGACCTGGATGCTGGTGGGCTACGGCTTTGTGGCGGCGGTGCTGCCGGTGTGGCTGCTGCTGGCCCCGCGCGATTATCTCTCAACCTTCCTGAAAATCGGCACCATCGTCGGGCTGGCCATCGGCATTCTGATTATGCGCCCAACGCTGACCATGCCTGCGCTGACCAAATTCATCGACGGTACCGGCCCGGTCTGGACTGGTAACCTGTTCCCGTTCCTGTTTATTACCATCGCCTGCGGTGCGGTGTCCGGCTTCCACGCGCTGATTGCCTCCGGGACCACGCCGAAGATGCTGGCCAACGAGAATCAGGCCTGCCTGATTGGCTACGGCGGCATGCTGATGGAGTCCTTCGTGGCGATTATGGCGCTGGTCTCCGCCTGCATTATCGACCCGGGCGTTTACTTCGCGATGAACAGCCCGATGGCGGTGCTGGCCCCGGCCGGCACCGTTGACGTGGTAGCGTCGGCCGCGCAAGTGGTGAGCGGCTGGGGCTTTGCCATTACCCCGGAAACGCTGACGCATATCGCTAATGAGGTGGGCGAGCAGTCAATTATCTCCCGCGCGGGCGGGGCACCGACGCTGGCGGTGGGCATGGCCTACATCCTGCACGGCGCGCTGGGCGGGCTGATGGACGTGTCGTTCTGGTATCACTTCGCCATCCTGTTCGAGGCGCTGTTTATTTTGACGGCGGTGGATGCGGGAACCCGTGCGGCGCGCTTTATGCTCCAGGATCTGCTGGGGGTGATCTCCCCGAACCTGAAGCGGACCGATTCGCTCCCGGCTAACCTGCTGGCGACGGCGCTGTGCGTGCTGGCGTGGGGCTACTTCCTGCATCAGGGCGTGGTCGATCCGCTGGGCGGGATCAACACTCTGTGGCCGCTGTTCGGTATCGCCAACCAGATGCTGGCGGGCATGGCGCTGATGCTCTGCGCGGTGGTGCTGTTCAAGATGAAGCGCCAGCGTTACGCGTGGGTGGCGCTGGTGCCAACCGCCTGGCTGCTAATCTGTACCCTGACGGCGGGCTGGCAAAAAGCCTTCAGTCCGGACAATAAGGTGGGCTTCCTGGCGATCGCCAACAAGTTCCAGGCGATGATCGACAGCGGCAAGATCCCGGCGCAGTACACCGAGTCACAGCTGTCTCAGCTGGTATTCAACAACCGTCTGGATGCCGGACTGACCATCTTCTTTATGGTGGTGGTTGTGGTGCTGGCGTTGTATTCTCTGAAAACCGCGCTGGCGGCGCTGAAGGTCGACACGCCGACGGCGAAAGAGACGCCGTACGAGCCGATGCCTGAAAACCTGGACGAGATTGTGACCCAGGCGAAAGGGGCGCATTAACCTGTGTGCCGGGTGGCGCTAGCGCTTACCCGGCCTACATTTCCAGTGAGACCAGAATGATGTTCGACACCCTCTCCAAAGCAGGTAAGTACCTGGGCCAGGCCGCCAAAATGATGATTGGCGTGCCGGATTACGATAACTACGTCGAGCATATGCGCGTCAACCATCCGGACCAGACGCCAATGACCTACGAAGAGTTTTTCCGCGACCGCCAGAACGCCCGCTACGGCGGCAAGGGAGGGGCGAAGTGCTGTTAACCCTCTTTCGGTAAATAGAGGCTGATTTGCTCCTGCTTGCAGCCATAAATTGCCGCCAGCTTTTCGCGTGTGCGCTTTTGCGGACGGGAGTCCAGCGCTTCCAGCTGTGATACGGCGGACTGGCTGATGCCGAGTTTTTCCGCCACTTCCTGCTGCGACATGCCGCGCAGAATGCGCCATGCGGCCTGCAGGCTGACGTTCTCGCTATGCATGATGTCGCACACTTCACCCGGTAAACCTACGTTATCGTAGATATCTGATTCGTAAGGGATGTCTTCCCAGTCGTTTTCATCATCGTCATCATACTCAAGCATGGCTAAACGCATGCGAAAATATTCATCGTAGGGAATGACAACATACTGTTTTTTTCCTTCTTCATCCTTGATAAACTGAATAGTCATATTCCGTATGCTCCTCATGAAGGTAGGTGGTGGTTGTCCGGCGTTTTACCGCCACTACGTAACAGGTATCACCCGGCGGGTCTCCGAAGGTGTAAATGACCCTGTAATCACCTAATCGCAACCTGTAGTGGTTTTCGGGAGAAGATAATTTCTTGATATCCGCGACAGGTGATGTTTTATCATCCATCTTCTCCAGCCTGAATTTAATGCGGTTCTGATATCGCGTATCGATTTTAGAAAATTGCTTCTCTGCTGTTTTTGACCACACGATCTTCATCCGTACCTCCACTGTACGCCCACACAAAATATAAGGAAATAATAAGACTATTAGATAAATTCCGAATTTCTTATGGGGTACTGTAGAGCGGAAAAAAAGCGCAGGTAAGAGGCAAAACGCAAACCGTCGAGGCGGCTCGAAAAGGCCTCTGCCGGGCGACAGAGGCTTGCAGGAAAATTGCGATCAGGCGTTCAAACCGCCGTCCACGTCCAGACCGGTGCCTGAGATCTGCCCGGCTGCCGGGCTGGCAAGGAAGGTGACCGCCGCCGCGACGTCTTCCGGCTGGCCGTAATGGCCCAGGGCAATAAGCTGACGCTGTGAGTCAGCCTGCTCACCGTCCTCCGGGTTCATATCGCTGTTGGTCGGGCCGGGGTGCACCAGGTTAACGGTAATGCCGCGCGGGCCAAGATCGCGGGCCAGACCGCGGGTGAGGGAGTTCAGTGCAGATTTGGTCATTGAGTAGACGGCAATCCCCGGCTGTGCCACGCGGTTCGCCAGACAGCTGCCGATGTTGATGATGCGCCCGCCGTCAGACATATGCACCAGCGCTTCCTGAATGGCGATCACCACGCCGCGGATGTTGACGTTGATGAGGGCGTCGATGTCCGCCAGCGTCATGGACTCCAGCGGGCCGCCGCGCGCGATACCGGCGTTATTGACCAGAATATCCAGTCCGCCAAGGGAGCGCGCCGCCTGGGTGACGGCATCCTGAATCGCCTGCGCGCTGGCGCTGTCCGCCTGAATGGCCTCGCCGTGCCGCCCCAGCGCCTTAATTTCATCGGCGACCGCCTGGGCTTTATCGACGGATTTTTCGTAAGTGATAACCACATCAGCACCGGCGCGCGCCAGCGACAGCGCAATCGCCCGGCCCAGCCCGCGGCTGGCACCGGTAACCAGCGCCTTTTTACCTGTTAAATCGATCTGCATGATGACCTCGTTACGAGAGTGGTGAGAATCATCATTAGGTATAGCCCGTCGGCGCAATTAACGGCGGAAGGATTCTACTTTCTCAAACGCGGCGCGCAGAGCCTCAGGCGTTAACGTCACCGGCAGATAGTGAATCGACTCCACCGGGCGCAGGGTGTGGGCGATGACCTTATCCAGCTCGTCGCGGTTATTGAAGTCGACGTCCAGCTCGCGAAGCGTGGTCGGCAGGTTAAAGCGCCGGTATGCCGCCACCAGCTGTGCCAGCACGTCGTCCTGGCCGAGCAGGGCGCTCTGCACCAGAATGCCGTAGGCCACCTTAGTGCCGTGCAGGTATTTTTCCGTCTGCGGCAGCACGGTTAAGCCGTTATGCACCGCGTGCGCCGCCGCCACGCGGGTATAGCGCTCCCCCAAACCACCAACCATACCGCCGCCGGCAATAATGGCGTCCACCACGTCCCGAAACGCCTGCGTCAGCTCGCCGCGCTGCTGGTCGGCAAGCGCTTGCTCACTGTGTTCCAGCAGCACGTCGCGGATCGCCAGCGCGCCGTTAAGGCCAAGGCGCACGGTCAGCGGCAGGATTTCCGGCTGTGGGGCGAGAACCACCGCTTCGTACCACTTCGCCAGCGTATCGCCGATGCCCGCCAGCAAATATTCCGCCGGGGCGTTCAGAATGATCCGCGGCTCCACCAGCACCAGAAAGTTAGCGTCGTCAAAAATCTCAAACTGTAGCGCCTGACCGGCATCGTTGTACCAGACGGAGAGCGGAGTCCACGCTGCGCAGGTGGCGGCGATGGTGGGAATGCCCACGAACGGAACGCCCAGACGACGCGCCACGGCCTTGACGGTATCCATCACCGCGCCGCCGCCCACGCCAATCACCACGCTGGCTTCGCTTCCCGCTTCGTTCACCAGACGGGTGACGTCGCGCTCGCTGCAGTGGCCTTTAAACAGCAGGTGCTTCGCCCCCGGCGCGTTAAAGCTCTCCGGCAGGAACGGGCGTGCGCCCTCTATTGCGCGCTCGCCGTAAATCCATACCGCATGGGAAAGCTGTTCCGGGGTAAAGAAGTCATTCAGATGCGCAAGGCTTCCGGAATGGGAGAAGTAGTTCGCCGGGCCGGGCACGACGCGGATGTCGGTGTTGCTCATGGTGTTGTCCTTTTTTCGCAAGCGCTAACCCGATGTTATGTCTGGACATCCGGATGGCTAATAATATTTCGCTTTATCTTATGCCTTTTCCGTCGTTGTCAGTCAACCGGAGCTGTGAAAAATTCGATAAATCAGAAGAGTTATGAAGGATTTACGCGGATGGTTTCCAGTCGTCTTGAAATGCGCGGTATCAGCCTGGCCTTTTCCGGCTTTCAGGCGCTGACGCGCGTGGACTTCACGCTGAACGGCGGGTCGGTGCATGCGCTGACGGGCGCCAACGGTGCGGGGAAATCAACGCTGATGGCGGTGCTGTGCGGGACGCACGACCACTATGAGGGCGAAATCTCCATTAACAACCAGCCGGTAAACATTCGCGAGCCGCTGGACGCCAAACGGCTGGGCATCCACCTCGTGCAGCAGGAGGTGGACGTGGCGCTGATCCCCGGGCTGAGCATTGCGGAGAACATCATGCTCGACCAGCTGGCGCAGCCGGGGCACCGCTACCGCTGGCGCACCGTTCGTCAGCAGGCGCGGCAGGCGCTGGCGCAGCTCGACGTTACGCTGGACGTTCGCCGCTCCATCGACGGCTGCACGCTGGCCGAAAAGCAGCAGATTTTGCTGGCACGCGCTTTGTCCCACCACTGCCGTTTTTTGATTCTTGACGAGCCCACCGCGCCGCTGGACGCGCACGAGAGCGAGCGTCTGTTTGCGGTGGTAAGACGTCTGCAACAGCAGGGCATCGGCGTGGTGTTTATCTCCCACCGCATTCATGAGCTAAAAGCTATCTGCGACACCCTGACGGTGCTGCGCGACGGCAAGCTGATTGAGTCCGGCCCGATGGCCGATCTCAGCGGTGAAGAGATTGTTGAGAAGATGCTCGGCCACGTGCTGAGCGATATCTACCCGCCCGCGCGACCGCCGCACGGCGACGAAACGCTGCTGCGAGTGGAAGGACTGCACGACGACGCGCTGCTGAAGGATATCTCCCTGCACCTGCGCAAAGGCGAAATCCTCGGCATTGCCGGGCTGGCGGGGGCGGGGAAAACCGAACTCTGTAAGGCGCTGTTTGGCGCCAGCAAAAGCCGCGTGGCGCGCGGTGAGCTGAATCATCAATCCTGGCAGCCGCGCGATCCGGCAGACTCGGTGCTGCGCGGCCTGGCGCTGGTGCCGGAGGAGCGGCGCAAGGAGGGCATTTTTATCGACGAGCCGGTAAGCATGAACCTTGCCGTGTGCGCCGATAACAGCTTTTCGCGCTGGAGCCTGTTTGGTCATCGTCAGGCGTGGCGCTGGGCGGAAGAGGTCATTGCCCGCGTCGGCGTTCGCGCCCGCGGTCCCGGACAGGTTTTGCGACGTCTCTCCGGCGGTAACCAGCAGAAGGTAGCCATCGGCAAGTGGCTGCGTAATGACGCCAGCGTGCTGATCTTCGACGAGCCGACCAAAGGCGTGGACGTGAAGGCCAAAACCGATCTGTTCCAGCTGATTGACGGCCTGGCTCGCGAGGGCAAAGGGGTGATTTACGCCTCCGGTGAGTTTGCCGAGCTGGTGGGACTGTGCGACCGCATCTGCGTCCTGTGGGACGGGCGCATCGTGGCGGAAATCGCCGGGGCTGAGGCCCGTGAAGAGACACTACTTTATTATTCAACCGGAGGAACGGCGTCGTGAGCAAGGCCCTTTCAGTGACCGCGGCGGCGTCTGGCCGTCAGCAACTTTTTGATTTTCTCTATAAATGGGGCATGCTGCTCACCGTCGTCGCGCTGGTGGCCGTCTTTGGCATGGCGTCGGACAGCTTCCTCGATCCGAACAACATCATCAATATTCTGCGCTCGATTGCCATCGTGACGGTGATTGCCGTTGGCGTGTCGATTTCATTGACCGTCGGCGGGTTCGATCTCTCCGTGGGCTCCACGGCGTCGCTGGCGAACGCGCTGGTGATTTCGCTTTTCGTCTGGCACGGCTTCGGCACCACCGAGTCGATTGTAATCACTCTCGCGCTCTGCACGCTGGTCGGCCTGTTTAACGCTTTCCTGATCGTCATCCTGCGTATTCCGGACATGCTCGCGACGCTCGCCAGCCTGTTTGTCATCCAGGGCGTGGCAATGACCTACAGCTACGGCGGGTCGATTACCGAGAACATGGTGCTGCCGAGCGGCGACATGGCGGAAGGGACCATTCCGGCGGCGTTCAGCCTGCTGGGGCAGGTGCCGACCATCGTCATCATCATGCTGGCGGTGACCCTTCTGGCGCAGCTGGGGCTGTCGCTGACCACTCACGGACGCCGGATGTACGCCATTGGCGGCAACCCGGAAGCGGCGCGCCTCTCGGGCATTCGCACCACGCGCTACAAGGTGGCGGCCTACGTGATTGCCTCGCTGCTGGCGGGGCTGGGCGGCATTCTGCTGGCCTCCCGCATCGGGTCGTCGCAGGTCAATGCGGGCGGCGGCTATCTGATGGATGCGGTGGCCGCGGCGTGGATCGGCTTCTCGCTGGCCGGATCCGGCAAGCCGAATGCGCTGGGGACGCTGGTCGGGGCGGTGATTCTCGGCGTGCTGTCGAACGGGCTGGTGATGCTCTCCGTGCCGTATTACGCCATGGACATAATAAAAGGGCTGGTGCTCGCGGTAGCGCTGGCGATTACCTACATACAAAAACGCTGACAACACAACGGGATAAAAAATGAAAAAGATTGCGCTCTCTTTGGTCGCACTGGGGTTACTCACTTCTCTGCCGGGATTTGCGGCCACGCCCGCGCCGGTTCCGGCCGCCATTGCGAACCACGACGGACCGATCCGCATCGCGGTGATCCGTAACCTCGGCTCGGACGACAACACCACGCAGTTTGTTGCCGGGGCCATTCAGGAAGGGAAAAAGCTCGGCTTTAAGGTCAGCACCTTTTTGAGCAACGGGGATGACGCCAAATTCCAGGACTTCGTTAACCAGGCCATCAGCCAGAAATATGACGGGATCATCCTGTCGCAGGGCCGCGATCCGTACTCCACCGCGCTGGTGAAGAAGGCGGTGGATGCCGGGATCAAGGTCGCCGTATTTGATACCGCCGTAAACGGCGAGATCCCGGGCGTGACCGTCACTCAGCAGGACGACGCCTCCCTGACGAATCTCTCCTTCGGCCAACTGGCGAAAGATTTCAACGGCAAGGCGAATATCGTCAAGCTGTGGGTAGCGGGCTTCCCGCCGATGGAGCGCCGTCAGGCAGCCTATAAAGAATTGCAAAAGCAGTACCCGGAGATTAAAGAGCTGGAGTCCATCGGCGCGGTCTCTTCTGACGTGCAGGGCGACACCGCCAACAAGGTGGGTGCGATCCTGGCGAAATACCCGAAAGGCAAAATCGACGCCATCTGGGGAACCTGGGATGCCTTCAGCCAGGGCGCGTATAAGGCGCTGAAGGAGAACGGCCGTACCGAGATTAAACTCTACAGCATCGACATCTCCAACCAGGATCTGCAGCTGATGCGCGAGCCGGGCAGCCCGTGGAAGGTGAGCGTGGCGGTGGATCCGAAGCTGATTGGGGCGACCAACGTGCGTCTGGTGGCCAATAAGATAGCCGGAGAAGCGACCCCGGCCACCTACGATTTTAAAGCCGCGGCTATTCCGCAGGCGCTGCTGACCGCGCAGCCGGGGGCGGTGAACGTAGCGTCGCTGGGCAAAATCATTCCGGGCTGGGGCCAGACGGAAGATTTTATCGCGCCGTGGTTTGCGACGCTGGAAGCGAAAAATAAATGAGCATCCTCCCCACGCCAGAATACAGCCGCAATATGCGGCTGATCGGCCATAGCGATCAGGGCGGTCGCCCGGACGGCGTGCAGCTGATGGTGCACCGCGGTTTCGCCTATATCGGCCATATGGTGTCGCAGGGCTTTTCGATAGTAGACGTGCGCGACCCGAAAAACCCGAAACCCGCGGGCTATGTGCCTGCGCCGCCGGGCACCTGGAACGTGCACCTCCAGGCGCATGACGACCTGCTGCTGGTGATCAACGCCCGGGATCTGTTTGCCGATGCCCGCTTCGCCGACGAGAAGGTCTACTATACCCGTCAGGTAGGAGAGACCGTCAGCGACGTGCAGGACAGGGGCTGGAGCGCCGGGCTTCGCGTTTTTGATATCTCCACGCCGGACGCGCCGCGCGAAATTGGCTTTCTCTCGCTGAGCGGCATCGGCATTCACCGCATCTGGTACGTCGGTGGCCGCTGGGCGTACGTGTCGGCGCTGATCGACGGTTTTACCGACTACATCTTTCTGACGATCGACCTGGCCGACCCGCGTAAGCCTGAGGTGGCAGGGCGCTGGTGGCTGCCGGGCATGAACCAGGCCGAAGGCGAACAGCCGAACTGGCCGGAAGGGAAACGCTACGCGCTGCACCACGCGATTATTGCCGGCGATACGGCGTACGGCAGCTGGCGCGACGGCGGCCTGACGCTGCTGGACGTGAAGGATCGTACCCAGCCTAAGCTTATTAGCCACCGTAACTGGAGTCCGCCGTTTGGCGGCGGGACGCACACCGCGCTGCCGCTGCCGGACCGGGATCTGCTGGTGGTGCTGGACGAAGCGGTGCTCGATAACCAGGAAGACGGCGAGAAGCTGATCTGGCTGTTTGATATCCGCGAGCCGTCGAACCCGGTGAGCATCTCGACCTTCCCGCAGCCGAATGAAATCGACTACGTGGCGAAAGGGGCGCATTTTGGGCCGCACAACCTGCACGAGAACCGGCCGGGGAGCTTTGTCAGCTCAACGCTGATTTTTGCCACCTATCAGAATGCTGGCGTGCGCGCGTATGACATCTCCAATCCGTATCGCCCGGTAGAAACCGGTGCGCTGGTGCCCGCGGCACCGGAGAGGATGATGGACACGCGCCCGAATCGCCCGCAGGTGATCCAGTCCTGTGACGTGTTTGTGGATGCGCAGGGAATTATTTACAGCACGGACTATAACGGCGGGCTGTCGGTGATTGAGTATCTGGGGTGAGTGCGGTTTGATGCCCTCACCCACAGGGAGAGGGAGAAAATCAACTGTACTGCCGCACCCGCGCCACCAGATCTTCCGCGCTGTCGATACGGTCGGCAATCACAATGAGCGCCTTGCCGAGCGTTATCGCGTGGCGCAGGCACTCGTGGCGCATGGCCTCGTCCTGAATGGTGTCGATATCCGCGACGTGGGAAAGCCCGACGCTGCGGCGAATGAGTTCGGTGCCGCAGAAGCCGATGGCGTCATGCCAGACCTTTTTCAGGAACGCGGAGGCATAGCCTGGCGCGCTGAGCGCGGCGTCGCGGGCTTTCTCGTTTGCCAGCGCCTGGAAGCGTTCCGCGAAGGTGTTCCACAGCTCCTGAATATCGGTCAGGCGCTGCTCGCGCGCGGCGGCGGCATCGCGAATGCCCAGATGGCCCGGCAGGCCGCAGAAGTTGAGCAGCAGGTTACCGATGGCGGTGCCGACGTCAAAGCCAATCGGCCCGAAATAGCCGAACTCGGCGTCGATGGCCTTCAGGCTACCGTCGGCCACAAAAATCGAGCCGCTGTGAATATCCCCGTGCAGCAGCGCTTCGGCATGCGAGAAGAAGCGGTGCTTCAGGGAGGCCACGGCAATTTTTAGCGGGGCGTCGTCGCGCAGGGCGGCGACGTCATTTTCCAGCTCGGCAGGGTAGTTATTGCGCTCATGAACCTGGTACGGATCGTTGAAGAACAGATCTTCGGTGATCTCGCACATCTCCGGGTTGATGAATTTCGCCACCTGCGCTTTTTTCGCGTGCGGGTGCAGATAGAAATCGCTGGTGTGGAACAGCGCGTGCGCGAGGTATTCGCCCAGCTGGCACGCCGCCTGCGGGTAGTAAATGTTGTTGATCAGCTCGCCGCGCCAGATGCGATGGCTGGAGAGATCTTCCATCACCATCACCGCCAGTTCCGGGTCAAAGTGGTGGATTTTCACGGTGTGCTGCGGGCTGTGCTGGTAATGCTCGACCAGGGTTTGCGCCTCGAGGCGAGCGCGATCCAGCGTCAGCGGCCATGACTCGCCGACGCAGCGCACGTAGGGCAGCGCCTGTTTAACGATGATGCGGCTCACGCCCGCGCTGTCGTAAATTTTAAAAACCAGATTGAGGTTGCCGTCGCCCACTTCCTGCGCCTCTACCAGCGATGACGGATCGTCAAGCCCACCAAACTGCCTGGCATACTCCACGGCGTCCTGAGCGGTAAAGGTACGGTATTGCGACATGGCCTGTTCCTCATGAGTTAACTAATTAAGACATGTAGACGTCTATACATCTGGATTTCATCCTGACACAATGTGCTACAACAACGCAACAGGGAATTAACGACATGCAGACATTACAGACGACCAGCCTGCGGGTGGCGGATAATCAGCTCTTTATTCTCGACCAGCAGGCGCTTCCGCAGGAGAAACGCTGGCTGGATGCCTCAACGGTGGAGGCGCTGGTGGGGCATATCCACGCTCTGCGCGTGCGTGGCGCGCCGTTGATTGGTCTCTCTGCAAGCCTGCTGCTGGCGCTGCTGGCGGAAAACGGCAAAAGCCGCGATGAGCTGGCGGTGGCGCTGGAAACGCTTCGCGCATCCCGCCCGACGGCGGTAAACCTGATGAACAACCTCGACCGCATGAAGCTTGCGCTGGGGGAAGAGGATTTCGTTCCGGCGCTGGTGGCGGAGGCGCTGCGCCTGATTGACGAAGACAAACGGCTTTGCGACGCGATTGCAAAAGCGGGCAGCGCGCTGGTGAAGCCCGGCAGCCGTCTGCTGACCCACTGCAACACCGGCGGGCTGGCAACCGCGGGCGTCGGTACGGCGCTGGGCGTGATTGCCCGCGCGCATCAGGAGGGTAACGTCAGCAGCGTCTGGGTGGATGAAACCCGTCCGCTGTTGCAGGGCGGCAGGCTGACCGCATGGGAGCTGGGCGAGCTGGGGGTGCCGTATCAGCTGATTACCGACTCCATGGCCGCCAGCCTGATGGCGAAAGGGCAGGTGGACGCCGTGTGGGTGGGGGCCGATCGCATCGCCGCTAACGGTGATGTGGCGAACAAGATCGGCACTTATTCGCTGGCGGTGCTGGCGAAATTCCACGGTATTCCATTTTACGTCGCCGCCCCACAAACGACGCTCGACCCGGCCTGCCCGAACGGGGATGCGATCCCCATCGAGAAGCGCGACGCCAGCGAGGTGACGGGCGTTGCCGGAAGCTTTGGCGCGGTGCAGTGGGCGCCGGAAGACGCGCAGGTCTATAACCCGGCATTCGACGTCACGCCCGCCTCGCTGATTAGCGGCTGGGTGCTGGATACGGGTGTGGTCACGCCGGATGAGGTGGCGGAAGGGAAATTTGCCTGAGTCCGGCTATCCTTTAAGGGGGTTCCCTGAGAGGACAACATCGTGACGCTCGATCCTGAAACAGACTTAAAACTGGAGCGCGTGGTGGACGCACCGCGCGACCTGCTCTGGCTCTGCTGGACCACGCCCGAGCACATCAAAAACTTCTTCATTCCTGCTCCGCACAAGGTGACCGAATGCGACCTCGACCTGCGCGTGGGCGGGCGGTTCAACACCGTGTTTGAGGTAGACGGGCAGGGGATGGATAACCGGGGTGTCTTCCTGGAAATCGACCCGGGGAAAAAACTGGTGTTTACCGACGGCTATACCGAAGGCTGGAAACCGGCCGAGAAGCCGTTTATGACGGCAATTTTGTTGCTGGAAGACGTCGGGGAGGGGAAAACCCGCTATACGGCGATAGCGCGCCATCCGACGAAGGAAATCCGCGAGCAGCATGAACAGATGGGCTTCCACGAAGGGTGGGGGATTGTGCTGGATCAACTGGTGGGGTATGTGAAAGGGCTTAACGCTTAGTGCGCGCTGGTGCCCTCACCCCGACCCTCTCCCACGGGGAGAGGGAGAAAAGATCAGGCCAGGCGTGGATACGCATCCGCGATTGCATCGCCCGTAAACTGCGCCACCCAGCCTTCCGGATTGTCGAAAATACGAATGGCCGTAAAGTTCGGCTCTGAACCCATATCAAACCAGTGCGGCGTGCCCGCCGGCACGGAAATCAGGTCGTTTTTCTCGCACAGCACCTGATAAACCTCATCGCCAATGTGCAGGCAGAACAGCCCGGCACCTTCCACGAAAAAGCGTACTTCGTCCTCGCCGTGGGTGTGTTCGTTCAGGAACTTCGCGCGCAGCGCCTCTTTCTGCGGGTTGTCGGCGCGCAGGCTGATCACGTCCCAGCTCTGATAGCCTTTCTCTGCCACCAGCTTGTCGATCGCGTGTTGATACGCTTCGATCACGGCTTCGGGCGCAGGATCCTGCCCTAAATCACGGTCTGCCGCCCAGCGCTCAAAGCGCACGCCCTTAGCGTTCAGCTGTTGAGCGATTTCGGCGGCGTCGGTGCTGTGCCACAGGGGCTTACTGGCGTCTTTATCGGAATAAATGGTCAATGCGCTCATGAAGGGATCTGCTCCGGATTAATCTCGTCAAACTGGTGGATTTGATGGTGATGGCTCGCGCCGTCATCTTCACCGCGAATCAGTTGCAGGGTGCGAAAACCCGCCTGTTCAGCCGCGTCCAGCTCCTGGTGAATATCCGACAGGAACAGGATCTGCGACGGGGCGATGCCCGTGTGTGCCGCAATGTTCTGGTAAGACTGCACCTCGCGCTTGGCGCCGATGTGGGTGTCAAAATAACCGCTGAACAGATGAGTAATATCACCTTCGTCGCTGTAGCCAAATAACAGTTTCTGCGCAGCAACGGAGCCAGAGGAATAAACATAGAGATCAATCCCTTGCGCCTTCCATTTTTCCAGCGCGGGCAGAACGTCAGGGTACAGATGGCCGGTAAAGTCACCGTTGATGTAACCCTCCTGCCAGATGATGCCTTGCAGGGCTTTGAGCGCCGTCGATTTGCGGTCTTCATCCATAAAGCTAAACAGCACGTTGATGAGATCGCCGACGCCAGCATGCGGATCGCTGATTTCATCGCGCAGGTTGTCCAGAATCGATTTGACCGGCTCGGCGTACTGCTGGGCGGTCACGAAGGCCGCCAGCCGCTCACGCGCGTAGGGGAACAAAACGTCATGGACAAAACGAATATCGCTGGTGGTTCCTTCAATATCCGTCACAATCGCGCGAATCATACTCTCTCCAGTTGTCGTAAACGCATTTCGCATTCAAATAAGAATTCTAAACCTTCCAGATGACGGCGGGCTTCGGCCACGTCGCGTCCCCAGCAGGTTAAGCCATGGCCGCGCAGAAGAAAACCATAATTAAGCGGACGCTCCTGGGCGTAATGGGCGATGCGCGAGGCGAGGGCGTCGATGTCCTGGTCGTTATCAAACACCGGGATGGCGACGGTATCCAGATGGGTAGTCTGCCCGGTAAGCGATTTCTGCATCTCGAAACCGCTGATATTCAGTTCGGCTTCTTTGACCAGACGCGACAGCACCGTGGCGTTAACGGTATGAACGTGCAGGACGGCGTTAGCCTCCGGGAACAGGCGATAGATAAGGGTGTGTAGCCCGGTCTCCGCCGACGGTTTTCGACCGGACGGCGCCCGGTTGGTGGCGATCTCCACCTGTAGAAAATCGTCGGTGGTCAGGCTGCCTTTGTCCTTGCCGGATTCGCTGAGCCAGCAGAGGTGCTCGTCCTGACGCACCGACATATTACCGCCGGTGGCGGGTGCCCAGCCTTTGGCGCCTATCCAGCGGCAGGCGTCGACCAGGTGTGTGAGCAGCAGGTTGTCTGTCATTTCCTTTTACCCCTCGGCCAGGAATATTGATATGGTTTAGACGTCTAAGCGTCTTGATTGCCAAAGACTAACATCGTGTTATAGTGGCAGCAACATAAGTATTACAAGCAGGCACGACAACATGAGCAATAACGTATTGATCCCGCAGAGTAAACTTCCTAATCTCGGTACCACCATCTTTACGCAGATGAGCGCCCTGGCGCAGCAGCACAATGCCATTAACCTCTCGCAGGGGTTCCCCGATTTCGATGGTCCGAAATATTTGCAGGAACGTCTGGCGCACCACGTGGCGCAGGGTGCGAATCAGTATGCGCCGATGACCGGCGTGCAGGCGCTGCGGGAAGCCATTGCAGACAAAACGGCGGCGCTGTATGGCTATCACCCCGATGCGAACAGCGATATCACGGTGACGGCAGGGGCGACCGAAGCGCTGTACGCGGCCATCACCGCGCTGGTGCGCGCGGGGGATGAAGTCATCTGCTTTGACCCAAGCTACGACAGCTATGCGCCTGCGGTTGAACTCTCCGGTGGCGTGGTGAAGCGCGTGGCGCTCCAGCCGCCGCATTTCCGCCCGGACTGGCAGGCGTTCGCCGCGCTGCTGAGCGATAAAACCCGTCTGGTGATCCTGAATACCCCGCACAACCCGTCGGCGACGGTGTGGCAAAAGGCCGATTTTGCCGCGCTGTGGCAGGCTATCGCCGAGCGGGAAATTTACGTCCTGAGCGATGAAGTCTACGAGCACATCTGCTTTGCGGAGGAAGGGCACGCCAGCGTGCTGGCCCATCCGCAGCTTCGCGAGCGCGCGGTAGCGGTGTCGTCATTTGGCAAGACCTACCATATGACCGGCTGGAAGGTAGGGTACTGCGTGGCCCCGGCGGCCATCAGCGCGGAGCTGCGCAAGGTGCACCAGTACCTGACCTTTGCGGTCAACACGCCTGCCCAGCTGGCGCTGGCGGACATGCTGCGCAGCGAACCGCAACACTATCGCGAGCTGCCGGATTTTTACCGCGCGCGTCGGGATCTGTTTGTAAATGCGCTGAGCAAAAGCCGTCTGGAAATTCTGCCGTGTGAAGGGACCTACTTCCTGCTGGCAGACTACAGCGCGATTTCCGATCTGGACGACGTCAGCTTTTGCCGGTGGCTGACGAAGGAGGTGGGCGTGGCGGCTATTCCGCTGTCGGTGTTCTGCGCCGATCCCTTCCCGCATAAGCTGATTCGCCTGTGCTTTGCGAAGCAGGAATCGACGCTGCTGGCTGCGGCGGAGCGTCTGGCGACGCTCTGACTATTTCACCGTCCAGGCTTCGGAATAGCGACGGTCTGCAAACAGCTCCAGCAGGCCGTTGATCTGCTTCAGGCGCAGCACCTCGTCGCTGTCCATCCCCAGTTCCTTACCGATTTTCTCATCGTTCCAGCCAAGCTGGGCCAGCTCCCGGACAATGTCGGACATGGCGTTGATCTGGTGGCGTCCCCGCGCACGGTTGTGGCGTATGGTGGCGGCCATCCGGTCAAGCTTTTGCTGGCGATCTTTGCGCAGGCAGGTGACGGGCAAATAGCCCCGAAGCTGGCGCTTCAGCGCGGCCCTGCTTTTACCGATTTCGTGACGATGGAAGCCGTCGACAATTTCGTAATGCGCCGGTTCGCTCTCCGTCACCACGATGGGCTGCGTAAACCCGTCGAGCTCGAGCGATTGACTCAGCAGACGCTTTTCCGGCGGCGCCACGTTATTCGGGTTGTAATCGTTGGCAACGATAGCGTCCTGCTTTATCCACAGCACGCAGTCGACGGGCTGGTCGCTGAACGGGCTGAGATGATGCATGGCCTGGCGAAAAGCATTGATGGCATCTATACGTTGCTCGTCGGTGAGCGTCTGCAAATAGGTTTCCAGTTCGGTAATCAGTCGTTGCTGCATAAGATCCCCCACTCATTGCGTTTTGATTTCATCCGTTCGCTATAGCGCTGATAGTGCTTTGGTTTGTTCGGGCTAAAGGAGAGGGCCCGACACCAGTAATCGTTGTTGAGCAGAACCTTGCATATTCGCCGCCAGGACGGGATATCCTTTGAGCCGATATCACCCTCCTGCGTATCAGGAAGATCGGACATCCCGCGCTTCTGATACCAGTGCAGGTACACCGCGACTTTATTGCGATAATGTTCAGCCGTCTGTTGCGGCATGCTGTCGAGGAGCAGCATGGCGTACTCCTGCCAGCTGAGGTGGTCGGGCTTGAGGATCTTTCTGTGACCGTAGAAGTGGTTGTCGTGCCCCGCGTAAATTCCGCCGCTGCGCACGCCGCTGACGCGTGCGCACATGGCGGCCCAGCGTTCAGGTTCAACGACATGATAGAGCCATAAGCCCTGTCGCTGCTCCGGGCCAAAGGGTTCACAGATGCGCATGTAGCGCGGCGGCACGCCGGCCTGGTACATCAGATTGTATAGGGGGTTATAGGCGCAGCCCGTTTTGGCAAACCAGGTCCAGATGTCGGCGGTTTTCCAGTCGTAGAGAGGATAGATATACCAGGCATGACCGCCGGGCGCGACGGTCGTCCAGGGTTTGTCGTCGGAAAAGCGCTGCTTGCGCGCGCAGGCGATTGCCAGGAAGCGGTTATAGGATTCGTCGGCGCGGATGCCCACCATCACTGCGGCGGGGCGCCTTCGCGCATACCATTCGGCAAAGTCCCTGACGAAGGCCTCGAAGGTCATCCCCTGCTGATAAAAATCAAAATAAAACGTACTGGTGATGGCATCAGGCGGAGGCTGTCTGACCCAACTTATGCCGGGTTCCCAGCACTGCCATTCCGGCTGGTACTGAGAGAGGGCATTTTGCGTGGTGATCGGCAGCGCCACCCACCAGAACTGATTGATGACGTCACGATATTGGGTCCTCATGTTCTCAATATGCTCAATGGTGCAGGAGAACTGTGCTTCCCAGTCCAGAAAAAGGACATCTATTTTTCTGTTCAGCTGCCGCGCCCGTTGCGCAGCAAGATGAAGCATCACCGTTGAATCTTTTCCGCCAGAAAAAGAGACGCACACGCGGGTAAAATTTTGCAGCGTCCAGTTTATGCGTTCTGAAGCAGCCTCCAGAACGTTTTCCTGAAGAGGGTATTTATAGATAGACATGATGAGTCGCATCCTGCGTATGGAATACCGTTAATGCTATTAAACTGCCATCATGTTATTATATGTTTTCATTCTCAACTAATTATTTTACGCCTTCACTCTATTCTTGCTGGAAATACCTTCGCGATGACGCGTCCATTCTATTGAGCCAACTTATGCAATTTTTCAATAAAGCTGGCGAATACACTGCTGTTTAACGACGCGCGGTTGTAGACCATATAGATTTGCGCTTCGGGCAATTTGAAGGGCGCGGCTACGGACTTTAATTTTAAAGCGTGTTTATAGGTTTCAAAAATGGAAAGAGGAATATAGCCGACTAAATCAGACATGCTGATCATAGAGAGGAGCGAACTGAGAGAGTCCGAACGGAACGCGATGTTTCTCTCCGGGAACGCTTCGTTGGCTCGAACCTGATACTCCTTCACGCCCGTATTCGTGCTTTGATACATCGTGAATTTCTCATTGTATAACTGCTCGACGGAGACTTCTGTACCTATTCTCGGATGGTCTTCGCGGCAGATCATCACGGTGGGAATGGTGGTGAAATGCGAGCAGACAACGGACCGGTTATTCACGGGCGCAACGGTAAAAATGAGATCGGCTTTACGGTAGGCCAGTAAATCCTCTGCTGACTCCGCAGAGACAAGCATATCGCGTTGTTCTACCTCACAATTTTCCTGAGACATTAACAGTTGAATGGGGTCGAGAAGATAGCCTGGCGTCACCATCTGAGAACAATAAATGACAAAATTTTTCTTTATGTCGGTGTGGTGCATCAGGTTGATGGTCTGCTCAATCTGATTGAGGTTTTGCTCAAGATGCAGGTGCAGGTTAGTCCCGACGGTCGTGGGGGTGATCCCCTTGCCGGAACGGATAAACAGCGGATCGTTAAGCTGGCCACGCAGGCGTTGCAAAGACTGACTGACGGCTGAAGGAGTGATGTAAAGCGTTTCAGCGGCCTTGCTGATGCTAAGATGTTGATAGATACACTCAAAAATGACCAGTAAATTAAGGTCGAATTTTTTAAGGTCATAAAGATTTGCCATGTGTCATCCTGTTTGCCGTGAGTCTGTTGTTAACATATTGATGATAACTATAGATTAAAGTTAACCATTTACAATCCTTGTGGTTAACTAACTTAAAGTGTTATTTAAGTTATCTTAATATATCACGCCATCGGATTATTGAAATAGAATTACATGTGAGATTAAGATAATTTTATCTTTGAATGGGCTGGGTTCAATTTAATAAATGTTGACATTTATATATTGCCGTAAATTGATTACGTAAAGTTAATTTACGAGCGTAATGTATTTCTCAGTCAAAACCTATCACAGCCATAGGCAGGAACGCGCTTTTGATGGATTGCTCTCGATGGGGGCTGGTGGTGTAATCAACCTGCTGTTACGACCTTGATACAAGGTATGTAGAGCGCAACGCAACGCCAGCCTCGGCTGGCACTGAATGTACCTGCGGGGAATTCAGGTATCAGGGCCGCCCGTTGAGGCGGCCTTTATACTTTCTGGAGTACCGCAGCAGGTTCACCTTGCTGTCTTGTTGAAGTTGTAAGGTTTGGCTGATTGATTTGATAAAGCATACGCATTAGCCCCGATGAGCAAAGTTGGTTACCTTAGCTCTCAACGAAAACACGGAGGAAGTACAGATGTCTTTGATTAACACTAAAATTAAACCTTTCAAAAACCAGGCGTTCAAAAACGGTGAGTTCATTGAAGTAACCGAGAAAGATACCGAAGGTCGCTGGAGCGTCTTCTTCTTCTATCCGGCTGACTTCACCTTCGTTTGCCCGACCGAACTGGGCGACGTGGCTGACCATTACGACGAACTGCAGAAGCTGGGCGTAGACGTTTACTCTGTCTCTACCGATACCCACTTCACCCACAAAGCGTGGCACAGCAGCTCTGAAACCATCGCGAAAATCAAATACGCGATGATCGGCGACCCGACTGGCGCCCTGACCCGTAACTTCGACAACATGCGTGAAGATGAAGGCCTGGCCGACCGTGCAACCTTCGTGGTTGACCCGCAGGGCATTATCCAGGCTATCGAAGTTACCGCTGAAGGTATCGGCCGTGATGCTTCTGACCTGCTGCGTAAAGTGAAAGCGGCTCAGTACGTGGCTTCTCACCCAGGTGAAGTGTGCCCGGCTAAATGGAAAGAAGGCGAAGCGACCCTGGCTCCATCCCTGGACCTGGTCGGTAAAATCTAAGTTTTCACCATCCGGCAATCAATGGGCGCCCCCCGCGCCCATTTCATTCCAGCACCATGATGCAAGTTGCATTCAGGCCGCCCGCAAAGGCAGCTTGCATGATGACGTCTTAAGAGAGGGAAGAACTATGCTCGACACCAATATGAAAACCCAGCTCAAGGCCTACCTTGAGAAACTGACTAAACCCGTTGAGCTGATTGCCACGCTGGACGACAGCGCGAAATCGGCAGAAATCAAAGAGCTGCTGGCGGAGATCGCTGAACTGTCGCCGAAAGTGACCTTCAAAGAAGACAATTCGCTTGCGGTTCGTAAACCCTCTTTCCTGATTACTAACCCGGGCTCGGACAAGGGACCGCGTTTTGCCGGCTCTCCGCTGGGGCATGAATTTACCTCACTGGTGCTGGCGCTGCTGTGGACCGGCGGTCATCCGTCAAAAGAAGCGCAGGCGCTGCTGGAGCAGATCCGCGATATCGACGGTGATTTTGAGTTTGAAACCTATTATTCGCTCTCCTGCCACAACTGCCCGGACGTGGTGCAGGCGCTGAACCTGATGTCGGTTCTGAACCCGCGCATCAAGCATACGGCGATTGACGGCGGTACTTTCCAGAATGAAATCACCGATCGCAACGTGATGGGTGTTCCGGCGGTGTATCTGAATGGTCAGGAGTTCGGCCAGGGCCGCATGACGCTGACGGAAATCGTCGCGAAAGTGGATACCGGCGCGGAAAAACGCGCGGCGGAAGAACTGAACAAACGCGATGCGTACGATGTGCTGATTGTCGGTTCCGGCCCTGCGGGCGCGGCGGCAGCGGTTTACTCTGCACGTAAAGGTATTCGTACCGGTCTTATGGGCGAACGCTTTGGCGGACAGGTGCTGGATACCGTGGACATTGAAAACTACATTTCCGTACCAAAAACCGAAGGTCAGAAGCTGGCCGGTGCGCTGAAGGCTCATGTCAGCGATTACGAGGTAGATGTAATCGACAGCCAGAGCGCCAGCAAGCTGATTCCGGCGGCGGTGGAAGGGGGCTTACACCAGATTGAAACCGCCTCTGGCGCGGTGCTGAAAGCTCGCAGCGTGATCGTTGCCACCGGGGCAAAATGGCGCAACATGAACGTGCCGGGCGAAGATCAATACCGTACCAAAGGCGTGACCTATTGCCCGCACTGTGACGGCCCGCTGTTTAAAGGCAAACGGGTGGCGGTGATCGGCGGCGGTAACTCCGGCGTGGAAGCGGCTATCGACCTGGCGGGGATTGTTGAACACGTGACGCTGCTGGAGTTCGCGCCTGAGATGAAGGCCGACCAGGTGCTGCAGGATAAAGTTCGCAGCCTGAAAAACGTCGACATCGTGCTGAACGCGCAGACCACGGAAGTGAAGGGCGACGGTAGCAAAGTGACCGGTCTGGAGTACCGTGACCGCGTAAGCGGCGACGTTCATAGCGTTCAGCTTTCGGGGATCTTCGTACAAATTGGCCTGCTGCCGAACACCACCTGGCTGGAAGGCGCGATTGAGCGCAACCGCATGGGCGAGATTATCATCGATGCGAAATGTGAAACCAGCGTGAAGGGCGTGTTTGCCGCGGGCGACTGCACCACCGTGCCGTACAAGCAGATCATCATCGCGACTGGCGAAGGTGCAAAAGCGTCCCTGAGCGCGTTTGACTACCTGATCCGCACCAAAACCGCATAATAAAAGAAAGTTAGACATACCTGCAGTAGCCACCTCTTTATGAGGTGGCTTTTTTTTAGATTTTTTTACCCTCAATTATCCTCGTTATTAACCCCTTCATGCGTTAATTACCTGCTTCGATCAAAGAAAATAATAAGCCTGCTGATAATATCTTGTCGTTTTTTATAGCGATAAATATTTATATTTAATATGAATGACAAAGATACATCCACTTCTTCAATATATGAGGCGTTAACCCCATTTGAAATAAAGGGATTGATGTTTCGTGATTTCTTTAACGCGGCGGACATGGCATCGCGATGCGCTTCGTTACATCCTTTATTCCCGGAAAGTGAAACCTGGCAGCAGGATGAGGCGTTAGAGGTTGAGTATGATTTCAACGCCCTGTTTGTCGGCCCTGCAACGCTATTGGCGCCGCCTTATGCCTCGGTGTATCTGGACGAAGAGCCTCTGCTGATGGGCGCTACAACGCTGAGCGTACGCGAATTCCTGCGCAGCATCGGGCTTTTTGTGACCGGGGAAAATAGCGTTCCCGACGATCACGTCAGCTATGAAATGGAGCTGGTGGTGATGCTCTCCGCGCATGCCAGACATTCGCCGCAATATCATGACGCACTCGCCCGCTTTGTGCAGGGGCATCTTGAATTATGGCTCCCCGCATTTATCGCAAAAATAAAGGATTGCGCGAAAACATCCGCAATTAAATGTCTCGCGTTGCAGATGACTAATTGGTTTGATGAATTAAAGACGAGAGTAATATTATGAGTATTGATAAAGGGCAGCTAAACCGGCGCTCCTTTTTAAAAGGACTGATTGCGCTGGGTACCGTTGCCGCATTACCCGGCGGACTATTATCATCCCGATGTGCCATGGCACAGCCCCCCATTCCGTTTAACCCAAAAACCTACAAAATTTTCCGTAACGCTTGCCCGCGTAACTGCTACGACACCTGCAGCTTAAAAACCTGGGTCAAAGATGACGTCATCACCTTCGTTGACGGGGCAAGCGAGTCCACGTTTACACACGGTGCCCCGTGTGTGAAAGGGCTGACCTACCCGCGCCGGGTCTACTCCCCGGACCGTATTAAATACCCGATGATCCAGGATGGGCGCGGCAGCGGTAAATGGCGTCGCATCTCCTGGGATGAGGCCATGCAGCGCATTGCCAGCAAGATGCTGGAGATTAAAAAGAAAGACGGGTCTATGCTCGGCCTGGCGCTGTCGAAATACTCCGGCAACCTGGGCGTGATGAGTTATGCCGTGGAGGGGATGATGTCTTCTCTCGGTTACACCACGCGGTTCGCTGGTACGCCATGCTGGCCAGCAGGGATCGATGCCCAGCACTATGACATGGGCGACATGTGGTGTAACGACCCGGAAGATCTGGTGAAAGCCAAATACATCATTATCTGGGGCGCAAACCCGGCCTGGTGCTCCATGCATACCATGAAATACATCTATCAGGCGCGTGAGAAAGGGGCGAAAGTGGTGGTCATTGATCCGCTGTTCTCGCAAACCGCCGCGAAAGCCGATTTGTATCTGCGCGTGCGCCCGGGATCGGACGGCGCATTGGCGCTGGGAATGGCGCGGCACCTGCTGGATATTGGCCGCGTCGACCAGGAGTTTGTGAACAACTTCGCGCACGGTTTCCCGGAATTTGAACAGTATCTGCGTAGCAATATCACCGTGGAGTGGGCATCTGAAATCTGTGGCCTGTCGGCAGAGGTGATTCGCCAGTTGGCGGAAGAGTTCACCGCGGTAAAACCTGCCACCGTCTGGATCGGCTACGGGATGCAGCGCCACGTCAACGGTGGGGCGAACGTGCGCGCCATTGACGCTTTTGTTGCCATGACTGGCAACATCGGTGTGGAAGGCGGCGGTGCCCGCTACGGCCATCTGCAGACCTGGGGCTACAACTATCATGCGATGACGCAGAAACCACCGGTCGGATCTGTTGGCATGGTGGGAGAAAGCGGCCCGGTAGGGGAGTTCGTCAGTGACAGCGGCGAAAAGAGCCACTATTCCGACCGCGCGCTGAACCTGAACCAGACCGCGCAGAGCATTCTTGATGCCAACGATCCGCCCATTCGTATGCTGTGGGTAGCGTGCAAGAACCCGTTCGCGCAGGACTTTGACCGCAACAAAATGGAAAAAGCCTTCAGCAAGCTGGAGATGGTGGTCTGCGTCGATCAGTTCTTCAACGAGACGGTGCAGCATGCCGATATTGTGCTGCCGGTGACCACCACCTTTGAGCACTGGAACCTGTCGTCGTCTTACTGGCATTACTGGCTTTCGGTGAATGAACCGGCCATTAAACCGATGTACGAGTGCAAGAGCGATCTGGATATTGCCGTGCTGCTCTCGCGTACCATTAACAAAATGGAGCCGGGCTCCTGTACTTTCCCGCAGGACATTGACCAGAAAAAATGGCTCGACCTTGAGTTCAATGAGGGCATGGCGAAGCAGTTCGGCATCCGCTCCTGGGACGATCTGCTGGATGGGCCGGTGAAAGCCAAAATGGTCAGCTCGGCGGCCTGGCACGACCGCAAGTTTAAAACGCCATCGGGCAAGTATGAGTTCCTCTCCGAGCTGTGTGAAAAGAACGGCCATAAAGCGCTGCCGGAGTATCTGCCTGCCGCGGAGGGCAAGCTGCCGTTCCATCTGTTTACTCCGCATTTGCAGTACGGCCTTCACTCTCAGTTCGTCAACCTCGACTGGATGCAGGTCTTCTGGCCGGAGCCGTTTGTCTATATCCACCCAGCCGCCGCGCACAAGAAGGGGATTCGCGAGCTGGCGAAAGTCCGCGTGTTTAACGACGTGGGCGAAGTGGAGCTGCGGGCGAAGATCACCACCAACGTGCCGGAAGATTTCCTGGTGATGTATGAGTCCTGGTTTAACAAGCTTAAGTACAACGTGCAGAACGTCGTGAAAGATACGCCAGCCGATATGGGCAAGATGGCAACCGGCGCGCCTGGCGCGGCGATCCACAGCCAGTTTGTCGACATTGCCCTTATCGCGAATGAAGGAGCAGACGCATGAGACGCGCATTTTTAGTGAACAGTGATAAATGTATTGGCTGCCGCGGATGCGCCATGGCCTGCAAGAGCTTTAACCAGCTTGAGCCGGATCGCTACTGGCGCTATGTCTATCCGCTGGATAAAGAAATTTATCCGCATGAGGAGCGTGCGTTTTTCTCGCTGGCCTGTAACCACTGTGAAAACCCGGCCTGTCTGGCGGCATGCCCGGTGGAAGCCTACACCAAACGTGATGACGGCGTGGTGGTCCATAACCCTGAACGCTGTATCGGCTGTAAAAACTGCATCCGTAACTGCCCGTACGGCGCGCCGCGCTTCAATGAAGAGACGCAAAAGGCGGAGAAGTGCAGCATGTGCTATGAACGTCTGGATATCGGTATGGCTCCGGCCTGCGTGAACGCGTGTCCGGTCGGTGCCCTGTCGATTATCGATCTGGATGCCGATCCTCTGCCGAACAATGCCGTGCAGTATCCGCCGGGCTTCCCGAAGATGCCTCAGCTTAATCCGGGTACGCGCTTCATTCTGGCCCGTCAGCCAAAACAGCCGGGGGATAAATAATGGAAAAGTACGAACTGCCGTTGGTGATTTTTACCGTGCTAAGCCAGATGTCCGTCGGGATGACGCTGCTCCTGACCTGGCGCACGCTGCGTGGTGAAGTGCATGGCACCCGCCTTCACTGGCTGATTACCGGGCTGATTCTGGGCGTAGCCTCCATTGCCGCCGTGCTGCATCTGGCGCACCCGGAACACGCATACAACGCGTTGATTAACCTGAAACATGCCTGGCTGAGCCGCGAAATTCTGGGCGCGACCCTGTACGGCGCCATGATTGGGCTGGCCTTCCTGAGTAAGGGAAACAAAGGCGCAGCGCTGCTGGCGTCCCTGTTTGGGATCCTGCTGGTGGTGGTGCAGGGAATGACCTACGCGGCACCGGCGATGCAGGCCATTGCCAACGGCATCACCATGATGCTGTTCTTTGCGACGGTCTGGGTGATGGGCTGTGCCGCAACGCCGCTGCTCGGGCTGAAAGGATCAAACGCCGCGCTGCGCCAGGGGATTATCGCCCTGATGGCGCTGCTGATTGCCGCGCCGGTGATGTGGCTCAGCGGCGGTACCATCATGAAAATGACCGCTCACGCCTGGTTAAGCTCGCCGCTCTATCTGGGCAGCCTGCTGTGCTGCGTTGTGGGTGGCGCGTTATCGCTGAAGCGCCAGCCGATGCAGAAAGCGGTGTTTGCGCTCCTGCTGGTGGGCGTGGTGCTCAGCCGCCTGACCTTCTTCGGCGATACCATCAGCACCATCGTCAATATTGGTCACCTGTACTGATAAACAAAACCCCGCGAAAGCGGGGTTTTTTGTTGGTATTTACCGGACCACCATCACCGGAATATGGGTGTGGCGGATCACGCTGGAGGCGTTCGACCCCAGCAGGTGAGTGGTAATGGAGGGATTACGTGAACCGATCACCACCACGTCTGCATTCAGCTCCGCGGCCAGTTCATTGACGGCATCGCGCACGCTACCGAACCGGACGTGGGTTTTGATGCGGGAAGGGTCGATGCTGAAATGCCCGACCATGGTCTGCAGCCGCGTTTCGGCTTCGTGCTGTAAGTGCTCCTCAAAGCGACGCACGTCGGCGGCAAAGCGGTGCAGGCTCAGGCTGGCAGAGCCCGGTAAGACGTGTAAAAGATGAATAATTCCGTCCTGCTGCGCGAGGAATTCCGCGTGGCGAACAGCTTTGTCGCTCAGTTCCATTTCGAAAACATCAACCGGCATAATGATTGTCTTATACATAACCGTTTCTCCTTGTTTATAAACGTTGGATACATTCAACCACAAAATATGAATGGTTTCTGTAAGCGCTTCGGCACTTTTCCTCTCTCGCCAGGATAAATCTCAAAAGGCGCGTATTTCCCGGCAGACTTTCAGGGGTAGCTACCCTTTATAAACTTACCTGAAACCTTTCGGAGGTCGCATGAAAGCACTCACGTACCACGGCCCGCACCATGTTCGCGTTGAGAATGTCCCCGATCCCATCATTGAACAGCCCGACGATATCATCCTGCGCGTCACGGCCACGGCGATTTGCGGCTCCGACCTGCATCTCTATCGTGGAAAGATCCCAAAGGTGCAGCACGGCGACATTTTTGGACATGAATTTATGGGCGAGATCGTCGAGTGCGGACGAGAGGTAAAGGACCTGCAAAAAGGCGATCGCGTGGTGATCCCCTTTGTCATCGCCTGCGGTGACTGCTTCTTTTGCCGTCTGCAGCAGTACGCTGCCTGTGAGAATACCAATGCCGGGCAGGGCGCTGCGCTGAACAAAAAGCAAATTCCCGCGCCGGCAGCGCTGTTTGGCTATAGCCATCTCTACGGCGGCGTGCCGGGAGGGCAGGCGGAATATGTGCGCGTGCCGAAAGGCAACGTCGGACCGTTTAAGGTGCCGCAGTTGCTCTCCGATGATAAGGCCCTGTTTCTTTCTGATATTTTACCCACCGCCTGGCAGGCGGCAAAAAATGCGCAGATTGAAAAAGGCTCCAGCGTCGCCGTTTTCGGTGCCGGTCCGGTGGGGTTGTTGACGATTGCCTGCGCACGGCTGTTAGGGGCTGAGCAGATTTTTGTTATCGACCATCACCCCTATCGGCTGCGGTTTGCCGAGGCGCGCTACGGTGCTATCCCCATCAATTTTGATGATGATAACGACGCGGCGGAAAAAATAATCGAGCAAACCGCCGGGCAGCGGGGAGTCGATGCCGTCATTGATGCCGTCGGGTTCGAAGCCAAGGGCAGCACCACGGAGACGATCCTCAGCAACCTTAAAATTGAGGGCAGCAGCGGCAAAGCGCTGCGTCAGTGTATCGCTGCCGTCCGGCGCGGCGGGGTGGTCAGCGTACCCGGCGTGTATGCCGGGTTTATTCATGGCTTCCTGTTTGGGGATGCCTTCGATAAAGGGCTGACGTTTAAGATGGGCCAGACGCACGTCCACGCCTGGCTGGGCGAACTGCTACCGCTGATCGAAAAAGGGCTGCTGACGCCGGAAGAGATTGTGACGCATTATCTCCCCCTGGCGGATGCGGAACGTGCCTATAAGATTTTCGAAAAACGGGAGGAGGAGTGCCGGAAGGTGATTCTGGTGCCCGGCGCGGAAACGCCTGAGGCCGCTGAGCAAAAAGTTAAGGGCCTGGTGAATGCGTTCCCGGGCGGAGTGGTGTAAGAATACGCGCTTACTTGTGGCGTTCAAGGTAGAGCACGGCCGTGACGATGATCGCCACAATAATCAGAAAAATAAGTGTGATAACCAGTATCTCACACATGTCCATCCTCGCAGCATCACAACAGATTAAGCGTGGATTAAGGCCTTTTAGCGCGATACAGGAAAATCGGGTGAATTTGCGGAAAGAGGATGCAGGCGCATCCTCTGTGCAACGCGGGTCGCGTTTGTTCAGAATGACATTAACGCAGGTAATCGCCCGCGGCTTCTGGCTGGTAGAGCAGTTCCAGCACTTCCAGATGGGTGGAGGCACCGCCCGGCAAGTCCCAGTGGATGGTATCGCCCGTACGCAGCCCCAGCAGTGCGGCCCCCACCGGCGCAAGAACCGAAAGTTGCGCGCTGCTGTCCGTCATCTGGGCCGGGTAAACCAGCGTGCGGGTCAGTTCTTCACCGGTGGTCAGGTTGCGGAATTTCACCTGGCTGTTCATGGTGACCACGTTATGCGGCATCGTCTCAGGCGTGCACATCTGCGCCCGGTCGAGTTCCTCATTCAGGGCATCGGCCACCGGAAGTGAGGCGAATTCTGCTTTTTCCAGCAGCCTGTCGATACGTTCTGCGTCGAGCTCGTTGATGATGATTGTAGGTCTGGACATTTTTTACTCCATGTCGTTAATGCTGCGTCTAACGCAGAAACCAATCCAAAAGAAAACCCTCGCCATCTGGCAGCGAGGGTTTAACTCTCCCGATGATACTGGCTGAACGCGCAAGTTTGAAGTGATGAAGGTCACATTCATGTGCCATATGAATTTTCACTGAAATTTATTCAATCTTCATTCCTGGCGGATTGCGTTACGCTGTATGTTCTGAACCCGGGCGCTGCGCGAAACATCATTCGCCGCAGCCCTTACCAACGAGAGAGCGCTATGTACTTCTACCAACCGTCTCAGGGGCATGGCCTGCCGCATGACCCGCTGAACGCCATTGTCGGCCCCCGTCCGATTGGCTGGATCTCCTCTTGCGACCAGGCCGGTCAGCTCAACCTTGCGCCGTATAGCTTCTTCAACTGCTTTAACTATCGCCCGCCGATCATTGGCTTTTCCAGCAACGGCTGGAAGGACAGCGTGCGTAATATTGTTGAAACAAAGGAGTTTGTCTGGAATCTGGCAACGCGCGATCTTGCGGAAGCGATGAATCAGACCTCTGCCATGCTGCCTCACGACCAGGACGAATTTACCTTTTCCGGATTAACGCCTGCGGCAAGCAAGCTGGTGAGCGCCCCCCGCGTGGCGGAAAGCCCGGTCAACTTTGAGTGCCGCCTGTCTCAGTGTATTCAGCTTACCGGTGCCGACGGTACGCCGGTGGATACCTGGCTGGTGCTGGGAGAAGTGGTCGGGATCCATATTGCCGAAACGCTGCTGGAAGAGGGGATATACCAGACGGCGAAAGCGCAGCCCATCCTGCGTGCGGGTGGGCCGACGGCTTACTATGGCATCAGTGACGAACACCGGTTTGACATGGTGCGACCGGTGGTGGGCGATCAGTAACCGGCCTTATCAATGACAAATTGTTTTCCGCAGTTGCCTGGATGCGGCTGCAGAGCAAAGGATGTCGCAGAAAGCGGGGCGTTAATGGTGTCTGCTTTGAGTGAAATTTGCATCTCGGTCAGATACGCCGGATTACCGTTGCAGGTCAGCTTGAAGGCTTTGATATTTTCCTTGCCCCAGGTTTTGGCAACGGCGTTGTCAAAATCACTCCGGCTGACGGTTTTACCGTAATTTTCCGCAAGGAAATGACCGACGGCGCTGTTTTTCATTTCCTGATTCATTCTCACCATGGTGCCGAAATAGGCATCGGGATCAAAACCAAAGCAGACGCCATGTTTGGCATATTCGTAACGTTCCAGACAGGAGTTTCCACCCGCGCCCGGCATGACCTCGTTCAGCTTAGCCGCGCCGGAAAGCGACAGCCCTGTTTCGGCTGCTGCGCATTTGCGGCTGGCCTTCACTTCAGGCATGTTCGGGATAGGGCGCGTGGCGCAGCCAAATCGCATCCATCGACGTTCATCCACGCCGCGTGCGGCAATGGATTTCGGCAGGCCGGGCCATAGCCCGTGAACGGTCAGAAAATCGGTTTTATTGTCGCGCTCTTTTTGCAGACGACATTCATCCGGTTCATTGCGGTTACGCTCGACCATGCTTTGACAAAATCCCGTTTGCCAGGATAAAGCCAGCACATAGCGATCGAAATCGCCGTACTGCGTGGCCTTGAGGGGTTCGGCCTGTGCTGAGAAGAGACTGAGTGCAAGCGCTACTGCGCCAGACGGGATAACGATATCCTTCCTGAACATGTGATTTCCTGATTGGTTGTGCGCAATTCATTTTTGTGGGTTATTAAAGCACAAAAAGCGCCCGCAGGCGCTTTTAGGTAATCAGGAATTTCACTTAGGCGGCGCCGGGAACCAGCACTTCGGTAGCAATAATGACGATGATCAGCCCAACCAGCACCGGCACTGACGTGCGTTTCACCACTTCAAACGGCGAGATTTTGGCCATCCCGGCAACCGCCACCACCACGCCTGAGACAGGCGAGATGGTACGACCCAGGTTTGAGGCCTGGAGCATGGGAATGGAAAGATAAGCCGGGTTGATACCGGACGAGTGAGCCAGCTTAGGGATCATCTCAACGAAGGCGTAAAATGGCGCATTCCCGGAACCGGTGGTCATTGCCGCCAGCATGGTCAGTACCACCAGGACCAGCATCAGGATAATACTGGCCGAGCCAAACGAGGTGGCGATGGAGATCAGGCTCTGGATAAAGCCGATCGTGCTCAGACCCTGGGCAAAGACACCTGCTGCAACCAACAGCATCACCACGCCGGCAAACGCATCTGCCATACCGCGATACGCGACCTCAAGGCCGGAGAAGACTTTTTGGGTGTTGAAACCGCGCACGAACTCCAGCACAGCGGCTAACAGCATACAGATAACCAGGATAGTAATAATGTGCAGCTGCGGGCCCCATTTCCCGTCAAAAATGAGCACGCCGATAATCGGCGTGAACGGCAAAATGGCATAGAACGCCGGCGCCGTGGTGGTGATTTCGCTTACATCCATCATTTCATGGCTGATGTTCTCTTTTTTATCGAGATAGCGCTGCCAGAAGAAATGCGCGATACCCATTCCCACAATGGCGACAATCGAGATCGGCAGCGTGGTTTTAAAGGCGAAGTCGATAAGCGACATTTCGGCTGCTTTCGCCGCCAGCACAACGTCTCCTGACGTCGGGGAGAGAATAATGGCCGCCGGGGAGGCGCAAATTGCCGCCGCTGCCCCACGGCTGATGCCCACGTTTACCATCACCGGGAACAGCGTGGCCATTAACAGTACGCCAAGCCCGGTTGCCGATGAAACGGCCAGCGACATCAGGCAGGCGAGGAAATAGGCGGCAACCATCAACAGATACGGCGAGTTAATGTACTGCAGGGGTTTCGAGGCAAGCTTCACAACCATGTCGTTCGCGCCGATATGGGTCATATAGGCTGCAAAACCGCACAGCATCATGATCATCATACCCAGATCGCCACCGCGGCTCATGAGCAGGATTTTAATATATTCAACAATATCCGTGGCGGTGTAGCCCGTGCTGGCTGCGCTGGCAGGTAAAACCTGATGACCCATTACTGCACTGATTATCAGCAGCGTTAAACCACCGACAAATAAAACGCCCGTGGCTGAGTATCCTTTAATGATGTAGCGAGCTACACCCACAATGACGACGACCCCAATTAGGAGTTCGATAAACGTAAGCATGATTTCCCCTGTGTCTTTCTGCCCTGAGATATAAAAAATTAATATAAAAAAATGTGCCGAATTAATGGCCCGCCCTTGCTGATTAAAATCAATAAACAGACGACTAACGAACAGCATAACAGCGTTTTTGCCATGGCTAAGGCATTTATGTCATAAGGATCTTGACCGGCAATGACAGCGTAACATGTCTATGTAATGATAACAAAATGTTAAACTTTTGTGTGGTCTGGCCTGTTAGTACTGGAGACCGTTAACAGACATTAGGCGTACATGATGTGGGTTTATTCGGGATAAGCAGAACGCCGCTTTAAGAATATTCCCGAAAAGCGGCCTGATATTTAAGAGTAGGGGTGATGCCGTTAAGGCTTGGTTCAATTATTCTATGTTAAACTTTGCCTCGAATATCAAGAATGGTAATTGCATTGTGATTGTACGTAATACTTTTTTCTCTATTTTATTGTTTATTATTGGCCAGTTAACGTTTTCTTCTGTTGCACAGGCAGAGAACAACGCGACGGATAAAGGTTGGTTCTCTACTTTTACGGATAATGTTTCGCAGACCTGGTCAGCGCCTGAACATTATGATCTCTATGTCCCGGCAATAACGTGGCATGCGCGCTTTGCTTACGACAAAGAGAAAACGGATAAATACAACGAGCGTCCTTGGGGAGCGGGTTTTGGTCAGTCGCGCTGGGATGATAAAGGAAACTGGCATGGCATCTATCTGATGGCCTTCAAAGACTCCTTTAACAAGTGGGAACCGATTGGCGGCTACGGCTGGGAAAAAACCTGGCGCCCGCTGGCGGATGAGAACTTCCACGTTGGTCTGGGCTATACCGCCGGGGTGACCGCGCGCGACAACTGGAAGTACATTCCGATCCCCGTATTGCTGCCTCTGGCCTCTGTTGGTTACGGCCCTGCAACGTTCCAGATGACCTACATTCCGGGAACGTATAACAACGGTAACGTTTACTTCGCCTGGATGCGTTTTCAGTTTTAACTGACAAAACATTACCTGGTGGTGAAAAAACGTGCAGTCGTTGATTCGTAAGCGATAAAAATCTGTCAGTGAAAATTAACGCGACTTTAGTCACTTTTTGTCAAAGATCCGCTGGACAAAAGGTCCCACAATTGATGTACTGGTAACCGACACAGCATTTGTGTCGTTTTTTAATGTAAAGGTAATTTTGATGTCTAAGATTAAAGGTAACGTTAAGTGGTTTAATGAGTCCAAAGGATTCGGTTTCATTACTCCTGAAGATGGCAGCAAAGACGTGTTCGTACACTTCTCTGCAATCCAGTCTAATGGTTTCAAAACTCTGGCTGAAGGTCAGCGTGTAGAGTTCGAAATCACTAACGGTGCCAAAGGCCCTTCTGCTGCTAACGTAATCGCTCTGTAATTCAGACGCGTCAGCAAGAATTTCAAAACCCGCTCATTGAGCGGGTTTTTTTCGTTATGAATCAGCCAAGCAGGTAAATTTTCAGGAAGCTGGCCACGATCAGTACGCTCAACAACACCATGCCTGCGCTCATCAGACTCTGTTTCATTTGTCACCCTCGTTCAGTATTGCCTTCAGAGTGACAGAGAAAAATTAAGCCAACATTAACGCTCCGGCAGTTAATGCGTGCTTACAGAGGAAAAAAGCCAAAATGCGATCCCCGTCATCGCGAAAGATCCGATCATGTTGATCGCGATATTCACCAGCGCCCAGCCGATACGACCTTCCTGAAAGAGAAAAACCGTTTCCGCGGAAAAGGTTGAAAAGGTCGTCAAACCGCCGCAGAAGCCGGTGGTAATCAAGACTTTCCACATAGGATCGATGTGCGTCATCCGGTTAAACCAGGCCAGCCCCATACCAATAATAAAAGCACCAATCAGGTTGGCGGCCAGCGTTCCTAATGGAATCGCCTGGTGCAGGGGATTAAACCGCATACTCAGTAACCACCTCGCAACGCTCCCCGTGCCTCCACCAATAAAAACAGCTAAAAGGAGTTGTAACACGCTAAATACCTGCTATTTGATGTGTAAGAGTAGCGAGTTTAACGCTGTTTATAATGAGGGGACAAATATGTATGTTGCGGTAGGGCAGTTTGCGGTCACGCCTGACTGGCGGGTTAACGCAGTGCAGTGCGTTAACCTGATGATACAGGCCCGACAGAAAGGCGCGTCGCTGCTGGTGCTTCCTGAGGCGTTGCTGGCAAGGGATGATAACGACCCGGATTTGTCCGTGAAGTCCGCACAGGCCCTTGACGGCGAATTTTTACAACAGCTGCTCGCCCAGAGCGTAGGCAGTACGATGACCACCGTCTTAACCGTGCACGTTCCCTCAACGCCGGGTCGCGCAGTGAATACGCTGGTGGCTATTCGTGACGGTGCCATTGTTGCGCGCTACGCCAAGCTTCATCTCTATGATGCGTTCAGCATCCAGGAGTCGCGACGCGTTGATCCGGGAGATGTCGTCCCACCGCTCATTGATATCGACGGGTTTAAGGTGGGGTTGATGACCTGCTATGACCTGCGTTTCCCGGAGCTGGCGGTGCATCTGGCGCTGCAGGGGGCGGAGGTGCTGGTATTGCCCGCCGCATGGGTTAAGGGGCCGCTAAAAGAGCAACACTGGGCTACGCTGATTGCGGCACGCGCGCTGGACACGACCTGTTATGTTGTTGCCGCCGGGGAGTGCGGCAATAAAAACATCGGGCAGAGCAGGGTGGTTGATCCCCTGGGAGTGACGATTGCCGCCGCAGCGGAAGCGCCGGTTCTGCTGATGGCGGAGATAATTTTAGAAAGAGTTGCGCTTGCGCGTCAGCAATTACCTGTTCTTCGCAACCGTCGCTTTGCGCCACCGCAATTATTGTGATGTTTTTTTCAACAATGCTTGATTCACCTTGTTACAGATTGCTATTGTGTGCACGCGCCAAATGACCGTTAATACGATCGGGTTTTGGCGCTGAATGCAGCCTGTTTTAAGTAAAGAAGGTATCTATGGGTGAGATTAGTATTACCAAACTGCTGGTGGTTGCCGCACTGGTCGTCCTGCTGTTTGGTACCAAGAAGTTACGCACGCTGGGTGGTGACCTGGGGGCTGCCATCAAAGGCTTCAAGAAAGCGATGAACGACGATGACGCAGCCGCGAAGAAAAGCGCTGACGACATCCCGGCAGAGAAGCTTTCCCACAAAGAGTAACGGCAATGCCTGAGGGCTTGCGAAAAAAAACCGGCTCATGAGGCCGGTTTTTTTGCATTACTGTAAATGAATATTACGGCGTTATTTGACTTCTTCGCCTTTCGCCTGCATATCCGCATGGTAAGAAGAACGAACAAACGGACCACAAGCCGCGTGGGTAAAGCCCATCGCCAGCGCTTCGGCTTTCATCTCGTCAAATTCATCCGGGCTCACGTAGCGCTGTACCGGCAGGTGGTGACGGCTTGGCTGCAGATACTGGCCGAGCGTCAACATGGTCACACCGTGGCGGCGCAGATCGCGCATGACGTCGATGATTTCGTCATTGGTTTCACCCAGACCAACCATCAGACCTGACTTGGTCGGGATATGCGGATGTGCTTCTTTAAAGCGCTCCAGCAGCTTCAGAGACCAGTTGTAGTCGGCTCCCGGACGCACCTGACGGTAAAGACGCGGAACGTTCTCCAGGTTGTGGTTAAACACATCTGGCGGCGTCGCGGTCAGGATATCCAGCGCGCGGTCCATACGGCCGCGGAAGTCAGGAACCAGCGTTTCGATTTTGATGTTCGGGCTTTTTTCGCGAATGGCAGTAATGCAGTCAGCGAAGTGCTGAGCACCGCCATCACGCAGATCGTCGCGGTCAACGGAGGTGATAACCACATAACGCAGCGCCATGTCGGCGATGGTTTGCGCCAGTTTTTGCGGCTCGTTGGCATCGGGGGCCACCGGGCGGCCATGCGCCACGTCGCAGAATGGGCAGCGGCGGGTACAGATGGCACCCAGAATCATAAACGTCGCGGTGCCGTGATTGAAACATTCAGCAAGGTTCGGGCAAGAGGCTTCTTCACAAACAGAGTGAAGGCCATTCTTACGCATCGCCGCTTTGATCCCCTGGATACGCGAAGAGTCTGCCGGAAGTTTGATTTTCATCCATTCCGGTTTTCTTAACAGCGCCTCGCGCTCTGTAGCCACGTTTTTAACCGGGATAAGGGCCATTTTATCGGCATCGCGGTATTTTACACCGCGTTCCATCACAATGGGTTTACTCATAGCGTGCGTGTTCCAGTTGCGAATATCGAAGGAAAGCGTTTCAATTCAAGGGAATGTTGTATTTATCAACTATTTTTGAACGAACGACAGGCAGTATATCATTTATAGGGGCGTTAAAGCAGCCTGCCAGGTCGCCAATTTGTAAAATAGTTGTTGTTTTGTGCCTTTTGCCCTGCGAGCGGCAGGGACGTGTACGGGGACGCTCTGTCAGAAGGCCTGACGGATAATGCGGATGACGTTTTCCAGTACCGGATCGCGCAAGCTGAGCTTGTTGTAATGCAGTGAAATCTCGATAGATTCTGCATTGAGCTGGCTTAGCGGAATACTCTCCAGCGGCCAGCATTTCCGCAGCAGGTTATACAGGCGTGAAGGCATGATGCACAGCATATCGCTGCTACCAATCAGGGATGCGGTGGTGAACATATTGTAACTGCTGAAACTGATCTGACGTTCCGGGAAAATTTCGTCAATACGCTGACGCAGAGCGTGGTTAGACTGTCCTTCGGTCATGAAAGACGAGTGGTCATAGTTGCGCAGGTTTTCAATGGATAACGGCTCGCTGAGGACGGGGTGCTGCTTGCGGCAAACCAGCACCAGGTTATCGGCATAAAGCACATTTTGCCCCAGCGCTCGGGCGCTAAAGCTGCCGCTTTCGATGACCAGGTCCGTCTGGAACTGAGCAAGCTGAACGTCAGGTTCGTTAAGAGGCACATTGCGAAGCAGAAGCTGAGGCGCATGCTCTTTCACGGCCTGGAAGATCGCGGGCATCACCAGCACGCCGACAGAAGGGGAGCAGCCGATGGTGATGGTTCTCTGTTTGTCATAGCTTCCGGTTAAATCCAGCGCACCCAGAATCGACTCCAGCCCCTGGCTGATGTATTCGTGGAGATGTGTCGCATAGGCCGTTGGCGTGACGCCCTGGCCCTTACGGATAAATAAGGGGTCGGGAAATATAGCCCGTAGCTTTTGAATTGACTGACTTATTGCCGATGGCGTGAGATTAAGAATTTTCGCAGCATTAACGATACCCTTATGGACATATACTGCCTCAAAAATAGTCAGTAAATTGAGATCAATATTACGTAAAGTCCGAAAAATTTGCGGCTTATCTTCGCCACCAGGGTCATTCAGGCGTTTGGCTGGTAAATTATTATACTCCACGCTTTCACTCCGTATACATTCACAACATGAATGATAGTTCAATTTATTTATTATGCTTGTAGAGATTCGTAAAGTGTTGCTTTTGTTCCACTTGTTTATCAAAAACAAACAGTTGTGTGATTATCACTCAAGTTACTTAGCCTGTGTATGCCGTGCTGTCCGGAGGCTAAATAATATGTAAGGGCAATATTCGGGCGCTTCGAAAATATAGAATCTGCGGATTATTGTAAAGCGTAAAAGCGGTAAATAAACAGTGGCCCGTCAAATTATCGAGCCATTCTGGATGATATATTAAGCAGGGATATATTCGTGCGGGGGATTGTTAAGTAGCGCTAACACATTCTTCAGAAGCACGGGACGTATATTTTCTGGCGTAGCGGTATCGACCCACTGGCGCATTTGCGTCATTTCCATGCCGGCGTAGCCGCAGGGGTTTATGCGCTGGAAAGGCGTAAGATCCATATTAATATTCAATGCCAGACCGTGGAAGGAACAACCTTTACGAATACGTAGCCCCAGAGAGCAGATCTTCATTTCGCCAACGTAGACGCCCGGCGCATCGGCACGCGGATGCGCGTCAATCCCATACTCCGCCAGCGTGTTGACGACGGTCTGTTCCAGTAACGTCACCAGCTCACGTACGCCAAGCTTTCTGCGCTTCAGATTAAGCAGGACGTACATGACCTGCTGACCCGGACCGTGGTAAGTCACCTGTCCGCCACGATCGCTCTGGATCACCGGGATATCGCCCGTCATTAATAAGTGTTCCGCTTTTCCCGCCTGGCCCTGCGTAAATACCGGCAGATGTTCGACCAGCCAAATCTCATCAGGGGTTGTGTCATCGCGTGAATCGGTGAACTCGTGCATAGCCTGAGAGACAGGCTCATAAGGTTGCAGCCCGAGATGACGGACCAGAATTTTATCCTGATACAAAACGCGTCTCCGAAGACGAGAAACAAAAGATGAGGGGAGTATATCACAGCGGGGAAGAGGGGTTACCCGGTAAACCGGGTAACCGCAAAGGGACTACAGCACCATACGAACGATTTCGATATTGCCGAGCTCTTCGTACAGCGTCTCAACCTGCTCGATATGTGTGGCAGTGATGGTAATAGAAACCGAGTGGTAGTTGCCCTTGCTGCTTGGTTTTACTGACGGAGAGTAGTCACCCGGCGCATGGCGCTGTACCACTTCAACCACCTGATCAACCAGCTCAGGTTTCGCCAGACCCATTACTTTGTAGGTAAACGGGGTAGGGAATTCAAGCAGTTCGTTAAGTTTGGTTTTCATGTCAGCTCCGGCGTAACGTCAAAAAGAATAACTCCCACGTCAGGTGGGAGTTATCAGGATACTTAGTATATGGGGATCAAAATCACACTTTCAAGTGTTCGATTTTTAGCCAAACCAGTGATGGAACATCAGTTTAATGTAATCAATGATTTTGCCGAAGAAATTGCCTTCAGGAATTTCTTCCAATACCACGAGTGGACGCTGGTCGATCGTTTTACCGTCCAGCTGGAAGTTGATGGTACCCACCACCTGGTTTTTATGCAGCGGGGCATGCAGTTCGGTGGTGTTGAGCACATAGCTTGCTTTCAGATCCTTCATACGACCGCGTGGAATGGTCAGGTAGAGGTCTTTATCCACGCCCAGAGAAGCACGATCGTTATCGCCGAACCAGACGGGTTCAGAAGCAAATTCTTTGCCTGCTTTCAGCGGGTTCACGGTTTCGAAGAAACGGAAGCCCCAGGTCAGCAGCTTCTTACTCTCGGTTTCGCGACCTTTAAAGGTGCGACCGCCCATCACGGCAGAGATCAGGCGCATCTGGCCTTCAGTGGCAGAGGCTACCAGGTTGTAACCGGCTTTGTCGGTGTGGCCGGTTTTGATGCCGTCAACGTTCAGGCTGTTATCCCACAGCAGGCCGTTACGGTTGGTCTGACGAATGCCGTTGAAGGTGAACTCTTTCTCTTTGTAGATAGAGTACTCGTTAGGTACGTCGCGGATCAGCGCCTGACCAATCAGCGCCATATCACGCGCGGAGCTGTACTGACCGTCTGCATCGAGACCGTGTACGGTCTGGAAGTGGCTGTTCTTCAGACCCAGGGCATTTACGTAGCTGTTCATCAGGCCCACGAACGCATCCTGACTACCGGCGGCGAAATCGGCCATGGCCACGCAGGCATCGTTACCGGACTGCAGGTTAATGCCACGAATTAACTGAGAAACCGGAACCTGCATTCCTGGTTTCAGGAACATCAGCGAGGAACCTTTGAAAACAGGGTTCCCGGTAGCCCACGCATCGTTGCCGATGGTGACCAGATCCGTCTCTTTGAACTTACCGGCTTTCATTGCCTGGCCGATGACGTAGCTGGTCATCATTTTGGTCAGGCTGGCCGGGTCACGGCGGGCATCGGCATTTTGTTCTGCCAGCACTTTGCCAGAGTTGTAATCGATCAGGATGTAGGATTCCGCGTCGATTTGCGGAACGCCAGGGATCATGGTCTTGATATTCAGGTCATCAGCATGAGCTGCAGAGAGTGCAGCCGCGCAAAGGGCCGTGGTCAGCGCCATGCGCTGCACAAAACGAGCAGAAAAAGTGGTCTTCATGGTCAGAACTACGACATCCGTGATGGAATTAAAAAAAGTGCCTTACTATAGCAAATGCTATTCAGGCAGGCATCCGACTTTAAGCATGAGTTTGTGAATGTGTTTTACACAAACTGACATTTCGGATACCGCCGATTAATTACTTCGTAACAGCGATAAAGGACTGCAGCTGTGCCTCGCTCTGCAAACGCTGCTGCAGGGATGCCGCCTGCGACTTGCTGGCAAACGGCCCCATCTGAATACGCCAGACCGCGCCGTTTTGCTCAACGCGTCCTGGCACGCCAAACTGCTGGCTTAGACGCTGCTGATACTGCTGGGCACGGGCCCGATCGCTCACTGCGCCCACCTGGACGACAAAGCCGCCGCTGGCTGCTGCGGGAGCGGCAACGGCTGCGCTCTGGGTCGTGACCGGAGCCGTTACCGGGGCAGGCTGCTGCACGACGGGGGCGGCAACTGGGGCTGGCGTCGGCTCACTGCTCTCCAGCACGCCCGAGGCTAAGTTCGTTGGTGCGCCAAGGAAGCCGCTGCTTTTTACCGGTGCGCCAGTGGCATCATCGCTTTGCAGGGTGTCATTGCTGATTGGGCGTATTTCTCCCGCTGGCTGAGAAGGCTCTGCCGGCGAGGAGACGCTTCCCATGCCGCCGTCCAGATTTGGGCGGTCGGGGAGGGCATAGGTCTGTTTCGCCACCGTGGTACACGCGGTTCCCGGCCCGGAGAGCGAACCATCCTGCGCCACGATAATTGGGTCAATGCGAACTTTGGTGTTGTTCGAGGTATTCAGGCGATCGGCAGACGCGCGGGACAGGGAAATCACCCGGTCATTGCCGTACGGGCCGCGGTCGTTAATACGCACGACGATCATACGGCCGTTCGCCAGGTTGGTGATACGGGCGTAGCTAGGGATAGGTAGCGTCGGGTGCGCCGCAGTCAGCTGCATTGGGTCAAATGTTTCACCCGATGCCGTCAGGTTACTGCCCGGCTCAGCATCATAAATGGCGGCAAAGCCAGCCTGGCTAAAGCGGGACGGATCCTGCACAATTTTGTAGCTTTTGCCGTCGTGCTCGTAATCCTGATTCGCGCTGGCATTCAGCGGTTCATAAACGGGATCGGCACCGCTAATTTCAACGATTGGGCCATTACACACCGCTGGCTGCGGCGGCGCGACGGTTGCCTGTTGCTGACCATCATCACTTGTACAGGCCGCAAGTAAACTTGCCGCAATGCAGATACCCAGCCACTGCTTACGCATTCCGATCCCCTTATTTTTATACGCTTTTTGACAACATTTTTCTGTGGGTGTGGATCGACATCACGATACCAAACCCGGCCATCAACACGATCAGTGCCGAGCCTCCGTAACTCACCAGCGGCAGCGGTACGCCTACCACCGGCAGAATACCACTCACCATACCAATATTTACGAAGACATAAACGAATAAAATCAACATCAGTCCGCCTGCCATCACGCGGCCGAAGGTGGTCTGCGCGCGGGCCGCAATCCACAAACCTCGCATGATAAGCAGCACGTAGAGCGCCAGCAGGATCAGGATGCCAACCAGTCCCAGCTCTTCCGCCAGTACCGCAAAGATAAAGTCGGTGTGGCGCTCCGGTAAAAACTCCAGCTGCGACTGGGTACCGTGCAGCCAGCCTTTACCGCGCAGGCCGCCGGAGCCAATCGCAATCTTGGACTGAATAATATGATAGCCCGCACCGAGCGGATCGGTTTCCGGATCCAGAAGCATCATGACGCGCTGGCGCTGGTAGTCATGCATCAGGAAGAACCACAGGATAGGGATAAACGCTGCAACCAGCACTACCGCTATACCAATCAGACGCCAGCTTAAGCCCGACAGGAACAGGACAAACAGGCCGGAGAGGGCAATAAGGATCGAGGTGCCGAGGTCAGGCTGCGCCGCAACCAGCAGTGTCGGCAGGAATATCAGCACCAGGGCGATAGCGGTATTTTTCAGCGACGGCGGACAGACGTCGCGGTTAATAAAGCGCGCCACCATCAGCGGAACTGCGATTTTGGCAATCTCCGAGGGCTGGAAACGAACAACGCCCAGATCCAGCCAGCGCTGTGCCCCTTTTGAGATGGCACCGAACGCATCTACCGCCACCAGCAAAATAATACAAAAGATGTAGAGATAGGGCGCCCAGCCTTCATAGACGCGCGGCGGGATCTGCGCCATTACCACCATAATGACCAGACCCATCGCGATCTGGCCGATCTTGCGTTCCATCATGCCGATGTCCTGGCCGCTGGCGCTCCAGATAACCAGGGCGCTGTAAACCAGCAGGGCCAGCAGGATCAGCAGCATGGCTGGGTCGATGTGAATTTTATCCCACAGCGATTTTTTATTTGAATTATCCGTCATGATTATTGGTCCTCCGCCGCAGCGGCGGCCGGATTTTCAGCCGGCAGTTCGGTGTTGTTATCACCCAGCATAATGTGGTCCAGGATCTGGCGCATGATGGTCCCTACTGCCGGGCCAGCGCCGCCGTTCTCCAGAATCATTGCCACCGCCACCTGCGGGTTATCATAAGGGGCAAACGCCGTCATCAGCTTATGGTCACGCAGACGTTCGGCAATGCGGTGTGCGTTATAGGTTTCATTGGCTTTCAGGCCAAAGACCTGCGCCGTACCGGATTTCGCGGCCACTTTATATGGCGTACCGGCGAAATACTTGTGCGCGGTTCCGTTTGGACGGTTTGCCACACCGTACATACCGTCTTTCGCTATTTCCCAGAAGCCGGAATGGATGTCGCCTACCGGCGCTTCATGGGGCTGCACCCACGGCACTTTTTTGCCATCTTCAACGGTGCTTTGCAGCAGATGCGGAACTTTCACCACGCCGTCGTTAATGAGGATCATCATCGCTTTGTTCATCTGAAGCGGGGTGGCCGTCCAGTAACCCTGGCCGATACCCACCGGTATGGTATCACCCTGATACCACGGCTTCTTAAAGCGCTTCAGCTTCCACTCACGGGTTGGCATGTTGCCGGAGCGCTCTTCAGCCAGATCCACGCCGGTGTAATGTCCGTAGCCGAATTTGCTCATCCACTCTGACAGGCGGTCAATGCCCATGTCATACGCCACCTGATAGAAGAAGGTATCCGCAGATTCTTCCAGAGATTTCGTAACGTTCAGATGGCCGTGGCCCCATTTCTTCCAGTCGCGATAGCGTTTTTCAGAGCCCGGTAGCTGCCACCAGCCCGGGTCAAACAGGCTGGTATTACGGTTGATGACGCCCGCGCTCAGCGCTGAGACCGCCACGTACGGTTTAACCGTTGATGCCGGTGGGTAAACGCCTTGCGTGGCGCGGTTCACCAGCGGGGTGTTAGGGTCATTCAGCAGGCCGGAGTAGTCTTTGCTGGAGATGCCGTCAACAAAGAGGTTCGGGTCATAGCTTGGCATGGAAACCATCGCCAGAATGCCGCCGGTGCGTGGGTCGGTGACCACCACGGCGGCGCGGCTGCCCGCCAGCAGGGTTTCAATATACTGCTGCAGTTTGAGATCGAGCGTCAGATAGACGTCGTGCCCCGCCTGAGGCGGCACTTCCTTAAGCTGGCGAATGACGCGACCACGGTTGTTGACCTCAACTTCTTCATAGCCGGTCTGCCCGTGCAGGACATCTTCGTAGTAGCGTTCAATCCCCAGCTTGCCGATATCGTGCGTCGCGGCGTAGTTCGCCAGCTTGCCGTCTTTATCGAGGCGCTCGACGTCTTTATCGTTAATCTTGGAAACGTAGCCAATCACATGCGTCAGCGCGGATCCGTAAGGATAGTAGCGACGCTTGTAACCCTTCACTTCCACACCGGGGAAGCGGTACTGGTTCACCGCAAAACGGGCGACCTGGACTTCCGTCAGATTGGTTTTAACCGGAATGGAGGTGAAACGGTGAGAGCGGGCGCGCTCTTTTTTGAAGGCCGCGATATCATCATCGTTAAGATCGACAACGCTCCTTAGCGCTTCCAGCGTATTCTGCACGTTATCGACCTTCTCCGGCATCATCTCGACTTGATAGATGGTGCGGTTTAATGCCAGAGGGGTGCCGTTACGGTCGTAGATAATGCCGCGGCTGGGGGCGATAGGCACCAGCTTAATGCGGTTTTCGTTAGAACGCGTCTGGTAATCGGTAAAGCGGACAATTTGCAGATTATAAAGGTTGGCGATCAGCACGCCGGTAAGCAGCAAAATCCCCGTAAAGGCGACCAGCGCCCGGCGCACAAACAGCGCGGACTCAGCCGTATAGTCGCGAAAAGAATTCTGTAGTTTCATCCGCTGCTTAATCTACCCTGGTCAGTCATTACTCGCGGTGATAGGGGTGGTTGGTAGTAATGCTCCACGCGCGATACAAGCTTTCCGCCACCAGGACCCGCACGAGCGGGTGGGGCAGCGTCAGCGCAGAGAGAGACCAACTTTGTTCTGCTGCCGCTTTGCAGGCGGGGGATAACCCTTCAGGTCCGCCAATCAACAGACTGACGTCGCGGCCATCCTGCTTCCAGCGCTCCAGTTCATGCGCCAGCTGCGGCGTATCCCAGGGTTTACCTGGAATATCAAGGGTGACGATGCGGTTCTTGCCTGCGGCAGCAAGCATCAGTTCACCCTCTTTGTCGAGAATACGTTTGATATCCGCGTTCTTACCGCGCTTACCGGCGGGGATCTCCACCAGTTCGAACGGCATGTCTTTGGGAAAACGACGCAGATATTCAGTAAAACCGGTTTGTACCCAGTCCGGCATTTTGGTGCCGACGGCGACCAGCTGCAACTTCACGCATTAACCCCAGAGTTTTTCCAGCTCATACAGGCGACGGCTCTCTTCCTGCATGACGTGGACAATCACATCGCCGAGGTCAACAACCACCCAGTCAGCGGTCGCTTCACCTTCAACGCCAAGCGGTAAGAGTCCTGCTGCGCGCGATTCCTGAACCACATGGTCGGCAATCGAAACAACATGACGCGTAGAGGTACCGGTGCAGATAATCATGCAGTCGGTAATACTGGATTTACCCTTAACGTCGATAGCGATGATGTCCTGACCTTTCAGGTCATCAATTTTGTCGATAACAAAATCCTGGAGTGCTTTACCCTGCAAGTTTTCCCCCTGGGTGAATGAGATTGTACAACTATGAATTCGTGGCCAGACAGTATACCTGAACTGACGCCCCTGTCGGGACAAATGTCACCGTCCGGGCTTTTGAAGGCGGGTATCATCCCACCCTCCGCCTGAGATTGCATCGCCATTTTTGTAAAACAATTTCTGTAAAGCAACGATTGGCGGGAAAGTCTGGCAGCGGAGGATAACAGTATGGCTTAACCTGTCAAGGCAGGATAATCAATATGCTGCTTTTTATGCCCTCCGGCTATTTATCTGCGGTTTTCTGATACAACCCGTGCGTATGAATATACGCCAGCACCGGGGCAGGCAGCAGATCGTCACAGGCTAAACCCTGCTGTAAACGTTCGCGAATAACGGTCGCAGAGATGTCGAACCACGGCGTCTCCGCCAGATAAATCTTCCCGGCGGGCTGGTTGTGAAGATCTTCAACGTTATCGGTGAGATGGTCTTCAAGCCACTGCTGATATTGCGCTTCGCGCATGGTCAGCGGGTAGCCCGGACGGCGGCAGACGAGCAGGTGGCTGTTCCCCAGAATGGTTTCATACTTGTGCCACGTGGGGAAGTTGAGCAGGGAGTCCTGACCGATGATAAAGGCGAGCGGCTGGTCAGGCCCTTGCTCGGCCCGCCACTCCTGCAGCGTTTGCGACGTCCATGAGGGGGTGTCGCGACGCAATTCCCGTTCATCCAGCCTGAAGAGCGGCTTATCCGCGATAGCCAGAGCGAGCATCTCTTTGCGCTGCTCGCTGGTTGCTTCAGGCTGGGGGCGGTGCGGCGGAACATTATTGGGCATGATGGTAACGCGCTGCAGGCCGATCAGATTTGCCAGAATTTCTACCGGCTTCAGATGCCCGTAGTGTACCGGGTCAAAGGTGCCGCCATACAGGGCCTGTAAAGAGTGCATACTATCCATCAATAAATACGTCAGCCAGCGCCTTGTGGCAAAGCAGCAGGGAAAGGCTTTCCAGCTCCGCCCACACCGACTGGCCGTAATCTTGTTTTAGGGTGAGCTCGGCGCGCATCAGAAGCTGCACCGCCTGGCGCAGCTGTTCATGGCTCAGGCGGTTGATGGCTTCGGTGGTCATTGCCCGCCGGTTTTGCCACACCCGGTGTTTATCAAACAGGGAGCGTAACGGCGTATGGGCCGACTGGCGCTTGAGCGTTATCAGCAGCAACAGTTCGCGCTGCAGCGTGCGCAGCAGGATGACGGGTTCACTGCCCTCCAGGCGCAGCTGCTGGAGAATATGCAGGGCGCGTTTGCTTTTCGCCGACAACAGAGCATCCACCCAGTGGAACGGCGTGAAGTGTGCGGCATCGTTAACGGCCTGCTCAACGCGCGGTAAGGTCAGCTTGCCGTCCGGCCAGAGCAGGGAGAGCCTGTCCAGCGCCTGTGCCAGGGCCAGCAGGTTGCCTTCATAGCAGTAGCAGAGCAGTTGGTTCGCCGCATCGTCCAGTTGAAGGTTGTGCTGCTTCGCTCTCGCGGCGACCCATTTAGGCAGGTGCGCCTGCTCAGGCGTCTGGCAGGTGACCAGCACCGCGTGGGTCGCGAGCTGGGTGAACCATGCCGCGTTTTCCTGCGCTTTGGTGAGCTTGCTGCCGCGCACAATTAACAGCAGATCGCTGTGTAACAGGCTGACCAGGGTGGCGAGTTGCTCATTGATGGCCGCGTTAGGGCCGTTCTCCGGCAGCAGGATCTGGATTGTCTGGCGCGACGCAAAAAGGCTCATCGCCTGACAGAGTGAGAAGAGGGCGTTCCAGTCGGTGGCGTTATCCACCTGAAAGGTATGGTGTTCATCAAAGCCCTGAGCCGCGGCCGCATGCCGCACGGCATCCAGGCTTTCCTGAAGTAGTAACGGGTCGTTTCCGAGCAGCAGATACGCCGCGCGCAGCCCTTCATTGAGCTGCGCGCGGAGTTGTTCAGGATACAGCCTGATCATCATTTACCCAGAGAGGTAGAAACAGGAGGCGTACTGGCATCCGGTTTTTCAATAATGTCAGAGCCTTCTCGGTTAGACGCTGCAATACCCGGCAGTTTGCGGATCAGCTGTTCCGCCGCCTTGTCGTACATTTCGTTGATGATAATCTGCTGTTCGGCATCTTTTGCCAGCGCGGTTTGCGGGTTATCAAAGAACGAACGATACACTTTTGCGCTGATCGGATAGATGTCTTTACCCGGGATCAGTACAGCCGCGTTGACCGACAGCACCATCTGATATTCAGCCGTGCGGCCGTCCTGGAAGATGGACGCCGTATCCTGGCCCAGCGTCATTCCCAGTACGCGCAGAGACGGTACATCCTGGCGCAGCGTACCTTTCTCAACAAGCTCAACGCCGTTCAGGCGCAGCTGATTACGAATGGCCCGGCTGAGCGGTCCGTTTGGATCCCCGGAATCAAAGATCATTGTTTTCATCTCAGCAGGCACCGCCGTGGTATTGCGCAGGTGCCAGCCACAGCCAGCGGTGACAAGCACCGCCAGAGATAAGAGTATTGTTGCCAGTTGTCGCACGTTTCCTCCCGCGCTTAGCCAACGACCAGATTGAGCAGTTTACCCGGTACGTAGATCGCTTTACGTAAGGTAACGCCCTCAAGATATTTCGCAACCAGAGGTTCCTGGCCCGCGCGCTCGCGAACCTGATCTTCAGTTGCATCGACCGCCACGGTAATTTTACCACGGACTTTGCCGTTGACCTGGACCACCACCAGCGTGGTGTTTTCCACCATCGCTGCTTCGTCAGCCACCGGCCACGGCGCGTTGTCGATATCGCCTTCGCCTTTCAGCTCCTGCCACAGGGTAAAGCTGACGTGTGGCGTGAACGGGTTAAGCATGCGAACCACGGCCAGCAGCGCTTCACGCATGATGGCACGATCCTGCTCGCCGTCCTGCGGGGCTTTCGCCAGCTTGTTCATCAGTTCCATAATAGCCGCAATTGCGGTATTGAAGGTCTGACGACGACCAATATCATCGGTCACTTTCGCGATCGTTTTATGAACATCACGACGCAGTGCCTGCTGATCTTCGCTCAGCGCAGCGGCGTTCAGTGCCGGAGCATCACCCTGTGCGGTATGTTCGTACACCAGCTTCCAGACGCGTTTCAGGAAGCGGTTCGCGCCTTCTACGCCGGATTCCTGCCACTCAAGGGTCATATCAGCCGGAGAAGCAAACATCATGAACAGGCGTACGGTGTCCGCGCCGTAACGCTCAACCATCACCTGCGGGTCGATACCGTTGTTTTTAGACTTGGACATCTTGCTCATGCCGGTATAAACCAGTTCATGGCCTTCAGCGTCTGTCGCCTTCACGATACGGCCTTTCTCGTCGCGCTCAACGATCGCATCAACCGGAGAAACCCAGTTACGCTCTCCGTTCGCGCCAACATAGTAGAAGGCGTCTGCCAGCACCATACCCTGGCACAGCAGCTGTTTAGCGGGCTCGTCAGAGTTCACCATGCCGGCATCGCGCATCAGCTTATGGAAAAAGCGGAAGTAGAGCAGGTGCATGATGGCGTGTTCGATACCACCAATATAGATATCTACCGGCAGCCAGTAGTTGGCGGCGTCAGAATCCAGCATGCCTTCTTTGTACTGCGGGCAGGTGTAGCGCGCGTAGTACCAGGAGGACTCCATAAAGGTATCGAAGGTGTCGGTTTCACGCAGCGCAGGCTGGCCGTTGACGGTGGTTTTGGCCCACTCAGGATCGGCTTTGATCGGGCTGGTGATGCCGTCCATGACCACGTCTTCCGGCAGGATCACAGGCAGTTGATCTTCAGGCGTTGGCATGACGGTGCCGTCTTCCAGGGTCACCATTGGAATTGGCGCACCCCAGTAACGCTGACGGGACACGCCCCAGTCGCGCAGACGGAAGTTCACTTTACGCTCGCCCACGCCCAGTGAGGCCAGCTTATCGGCGATGGCGTTGAAGCCCTCTTCGAAGCTGAGGCCGCTGAACTCACCGGAGTTGAACAGGGTGCCTTTTTCGGTCAACGCCTGCTCGGACAGGTCAGGTTCAGAACCATCGGCGGCCAGAATAACGGCTTTAATCGGCAGGTTGTATTTGGTGGCAAACTCGTAGTCACGCTGATCATGACCCGGAACGGCCATGACTGCACCTGTACCGTACTCCATCAGAACGAAGTTTGCTGCCCAGACCGGGATCGCTTCGCCCGTCAGCGGGTGCTTAGCATAGAAGCCCGTCGCAACGCCTTTTTTCTCCATCGTCGCCATGTCGGCTTCGGCCACTTTCGTGTTGCGGCATTCGTCGATGAAGGTCGCCAGTTCCGGGTTGTTCTCTGCCGCTTTCTGCGCCAGCGGGTGACCTGCGGCCACGGCCAGATAGGTCGCACCCATGAAGGTGTCCGGACGGGTGGTGTAGACGGTCAGGGTCTGGTCGTAGTTCTCAACGTTGAAGGTAATTTCCACGCCTTCAGAACGGCCGATCCAGTTGCGCTGCATGGTCTTAACGGTGTCAGGCCAGTGATCCAGTGTATCCAGATCGTTCAGCAGTTCGTCAGCGTAAGCGGTGATTTTGATAAACCACTGCGGGATCTCTTTACGCTCAACTTTGGTGTCGCAGCGCCAGCAGCAGCCGTCGATAACCTGCTCGTTCGCCAGAACGGTCTGGTCATTCGGGCACCAGTTAACGGCAGAGGTCTTCTTGTACACCAGGCCTTTTTTGTACAGCTCGGTGAAGAACTTCTGCTCCCAGCGGTAGTATTCCGGGGTACAGGTCGCCAGCTCGCGGCTCCAGTCATAGCCGAAGCCCAGCATTTTGAGCTGGTTTTTCATGTACGCGATGTTGTCGTACGTCCACGGTGCCGGAGCGGTATTGTTTTTTACCGCTGCGCCTTCTGCAGGCAGGCCGAACGCATCCCAGCCGATTGGCTGCAGAACGTTTTTGCCCAGCATGCGCTGGTAACGGGCGATCACATCACCGATGGTGTAGTTACGCACGTGGCCCATGTGTAGTCGACCAGAAGGATAGGGAAGCATCGACAGGCAGTAATACTTCTCTTTGCTCTCGTCTTCGGTTACTTCAAAGGTGCGCTTCTCGTCCCAGTGTTGCTGGACTTTTGATTCTATCTCTTCCGGGCGGTATTGCTCTTGCATGGCAGCCAGTGGTCCTGTGTTCAATACAGCTACAAAAATGTAGCCAATGGATGTGGTAATTCAGATCCGCATAGCATAGCCCAAACGCCCGCGTCAAAACAGCCTTTCGCGCAATTGCACTTTGCAGGAATTTACCGGGTCTGTGCTTCACCTGACAAAGCGGCGGCGAAATAAGGTCTATTATTAGAAATAGTTACTTACCCGGGAGGCAAAATGATGAACAAGGTTGCTCAATTTTACCGCGAACTGGTGGCGACACTGACGGAACGCCTGCGTAACGGCGAGCGCGATATTGACGCGCTGGTCGAACAGGCGCGTGAACGGGTGACGCAAACGGGTGAGTTAACGCGAACCGAAGTGGAAGAGGTGACGCGCGCCGTACGCCGCGATCTGGAAGAGTTCGCGCGCAGCTACGAAGAGAGCCAGGATGAGATCGCCGACAGCGTCTTTATGCGGGTGATCAAAGAGAGCCTGTGGCAGGAGCTGGCGGATATTACCGATAAAACCCAGCTGGAGTGGCGCGAGGTGTTCCAGGATTTAAATCATCACGGCGTGTACCAGAGCGGTGAAGTGGTGGGGCTGGGGAATCTGGTGTGCGAGAAGTGCCATCACCATATTGCGGTATATACGCCGGATGTGTTGCCGCTGTGCCCGAAGTGCGGGCACGATCAGTTCCAGCGTCGCCCGTTTGAGCCATAAGTAAAAGCGCAGTTTTGTTCCCTCTCCCCATGGGAGAGGGCCAGGGTGAGGGCGTCAGGCCGCACAATAGTAAGCAAGTCTTTCCGCCAACAAATCCACAAACGCCTCCCGGTCGATATCCACCATCAGCGTCGTATTCGGTTTATTTCCCGTCAGCGAATAGTAATCCACCACCGTCATCCCCTGGGTATATTTCCCCTGCGTCTCCACGCCAACCCATCTGTCCACCGTGGTAAACATTTCAGGCTTCAGCAGCCAGGCGATGGTGCACGGGTCATGCAGCGGCGCGCCGTGAAAGCCCCATTTCTCGGCTTTGTGGTACTCCATAAAGAAGTCGAGCAGCTCGGCTACGGTTGTCGCAACCGGGTTGCCCACGGCGCGGAAGCGCTCAATATCGTCTGCCATAATCTGTGCCCGATGCGTCACGTCCAGCCCCGCCATCACAATCGGCAGGCCCGACTGGAAGACGATCTCCGCAGCTTCCGGATCAACAAAGATGTTGAATTCGGCCGCAGGCGTCCAGTTCCCTAGCCCCATTGATCCGCCCATGATGACGATACGGGCGATGTTGCTGTGCAGTTCAGGATGGCTGTTCAGCAGGAGCGCAACGTTAGTCTGGGGGCCGGTCGCCACCAGGGTGACGGGTTCTGCACTTTCACGCAGCACCTTCGCCATCAGCTCCACGGCGGTGCAGTTTTGCGGTGCAAAGCCCGGCTCCGGCAGCGCCGGGCCATCCAGCCCGCTTTCACCGTGAACGTTGTCGGCAATGATCAGCTCGCGCATCAGCGGCTTAACGGCGCCGCCTGCGACAGGAATATCGGTGCGTTTCAGCAGCGACAGCATTCGTAAAACGTTGCGCAGGGTTTTGTCCGGCGTCTGATTTCCGGCGGACGAGGTGACCGCTTTCACGTCCAGTTCAGGGGAGGCAAGCGCGAGGACGAGCGCGATCGCGTCATCATGACCCGGATCGCAGTCGAGAATTATAGGGTGTGCCATAGCGTTCTCCATTCTTAGCATTATTTTGTGACAAGGTTAACGCTGCGATGTGACGCCGAATAGAAAAAGAGATCTAAAGCGTGAAGCAGTGCGCAATCCGCAGATTGCGCACCGAGAAGATTAGTGCAGGATTTTCGCGAGGAAATCTTTGGCGCGTTCGGATTTCGGGTTGGCGAAGAACTCTTCTTTCGGTGAGTCTTCGACAATTTTCCCTTCGTCCATGAAGATCACGCGGTTGGCCACTTTACGGGCGAAGCCCATTTCGTGCGTCACCACCATCATGGTCATCCCTTCGTGCGCCAGCTCGACCATCACGTCCAGCACTTCGTTGATCATTTCAGGATCGAGCGCTGACGTGGGCTCATCGAACAGCATCGCCACCGGATCCATGCACAGTGCGCGCGCAATCGCCACACGCTGCTGCTGGCCGCCGGAAAGCTGTGCCGGGAACTTATCGGCATGTGCAGAAAGCCCCACGCGCTCCAGAAGCTTGAGCCCCTTTTCGCGCGACGCTTTTTTATCACGCTTGAGCACTTTGACCTGAGCCAGCGTCAGGTTCTCAATAATGGACAGATGAGGGAACAGCTCAAAATGCTGGAACACCATGCCGACGTGAGAGCGAAGCTGGGCCAGGTTGGTTTTCTTGTCGTTCACTTTCGTGCCGTTAACAACAATTTCGCCCTGTTGCACAGGCTCCAGACCATTAACCGTTTTGATCAGCGTAGACTTACCGGAACCGGACGGCCCGCACACCACCACCACATCGCCTTTTTTGACTTCGGTGGAGCAGTCGGTCAGCACCTGAAAGTGCCCATACCATTTAGAAACATTTTTCAGGGAAATCATTATACCGTCCTTTTCTTCAGCCAGCTGACCAACAGCGACGCGCTTAAACTAATCACAAAATAGACCGCACCCGCGAAGAGCACCATCTCGACCTGCGTACCATCACGTTCACCTATGGTCGACGCGGTACGGAAGAAGTCCGCCAGACTCAGAACGTAAACCAGAGAGGTATCCTGGAACAGCACGATACCCTGGGTCAGCAGGAGCGGAACCATGGCGCGAAACGCCTGAGGCAGAATGATGAGCTGCATGGACTGCCAGTGCGTCATTCCCAGCGCCAGCGCGGCGCTGGACTGCCCACGGGAGATACTCTGGATACCCGCACGGATAATCTCTGAATAGTAAGCGGCCTCAAACATCGAGAACGCCACCATCGCAGAGATCAGGCGGATGTCGGTTTTCGGCGACAGTCCCAGCACATTCTGTAAGAAGCCTGGAACAATCAGGTAAAACCACAGCAGCACCATCACCAGCGGGATGGAGCGGAAGACGTTAACGTAGGCAGTCGCAAACCAGGCGAGCGGCTTAAAGCTCGACAGGCGCATGACGGCCAGCAGGGTACCCCAGACGATACCCACGACGATAGCGATCGCGGTGATCTTTAGGGTAATCACCAGGCCATCGAGCAGGTAAGGCATGGATGGAACAATAGAACTCCAGTCAAATTCGTACATTATTTGCCTCCCAGATTGCCCGGCAGGCGTACTTTGCGTTCAACCAGGTTCATCACCAGCATGATGAAAGCGTTAATCAGAACATACGCGAGCGTGATCGCGGTGAAGGATTCCCACGCGTGAGCGGAGTAATCCAGCAGCTTGCCCGCCTGTGCAGCCATATCCACCAGACCGATAGTTGAGGCGATGGCCGAGTTTTTCACCAGGTTCATCATCTCAGAGGTCATCGGTGGAACGATAACGCGGTAGGCGTTAGGCAGCAGCACGTAGCGGTAGGTTTGTGGCAGGGTCAGGCCCATCGCCAGGCCCGCATTTTTTTGTCCGCGTGGCAATGACTGAATGGCGGCACGCACCTGCTCGCAAACGCGCGCAGCGGTAAACAGCCCCAGACACATCATGGAGGAGACAAAGAACTGCACGTTCGGATCCAGCTCCGACTTGAACCACATGCCAATATTTTCCGGCAGCAGTTCCGGGATGACCAGATACCAGGTAAAGAACTGCACGATGAGCGGAACGTTACGGAACAGTTCCACATACAGTGTGCCAATTGTTGAAAGAAAACGGTTAGGGACGGTGCGCAGAATACCGAACAGCGAACCGACAAGAAACGCGATGATCCACGCCGTTATCGATAATGCCACGGTAACCTGAAAGCCGCTCCACAGCCAGCCAAGATAGGTGGTGTTGCCGAACGGGGCTTGTTGCAGGAAGATGCCCCAGTTCCAGTCTATTGACATAATAAACTCCAGAAAAAAGAGGGTAGCAGCGCTACCCTCGAAGATTGGTGAGAAGCTCTTTTTTCGCGCTGAGTGGGGAACGACCACTCAGCGTATATGTCTGTCCATGCTTCCCGACAATCGAGAGGGCAGGAGATCCCGCCCCTGTTGTTCTAATTAGTTAAGAGCCTTGTCATTTGGAGATTTGAACAGCGCTTTCATGTCGTCAGACAGTTCAAAGTTCATATTGAGATTTTTTGGTGGAATCGGGTTCTTAAACCACTTGTCGAACCATTTTTCCGCTTCGCCGGAGGTCTGCACCTGGGCGATAGTGTCATCGATCAGCTTTTTGAACTGCGGATCGTCTTTACGCAGCATGCAGCCGTAGGCTTCTTTGGACTGCGCGGTACCGACGATATCCCAGTTGTCTGGTTTCTTCGCCTTCGCACGTTCGCCCGCCAGCAGGGCGTCATCCATCATAAACGCGACGGCACGACCGCTTTCCAGCGTACGGAAGGAGTCGCCATGGTCTTTCGCGCTGATGATGCGCATATCCATTTTCTTCTCGTCGTTCAGCTTGTGCAGCAGGACTTCAGAAGTGGTACCGGAGGTCACAACGACCGCTTTGCCTTTCAGGTCCGCAAAATCTTTGATTGCTCCGCCCTTCTTGGTCAGCAGACGGGTGCCCACGACAAAGATGGTGTCAGAGAAGGCCGCCTGTTTTTGACGCTCGAGGTTGTTGGTGGTGGAACCACACTCGAAGTCAAAGGTGCCGTTTTGCAGCAGCGGAATACGGTTCTGTGAAGTGATTGGGATCAGCTTCACCTGCAGGTCAGGTTTGTTCAGCTTTTTCTTCACAGCTTCAACGATAGCGTTGGAGTAATCCTGTGAATAGCCCACGACTTTTTGCGTGTTGTCGTAGTAAGAGAACGGGACGGAAGATTCACGGTGGCCGACCACGATGACGCCGTTTTTGGCAATCTTGTCGAGAGTGCTGCCTGCTGCCGGAGCGTCTTCAGCGTGAACCACGCCTGCGGACATTCCCATAACCAGCATTGCTGTGGCCAGTTTACGTAATTGCATACCCAACTCCTTTCTTATCAGCGCCAGTGACGCATAGATACCCATTGTGATGTTGTTATATCTCGCGCAATGCGAGTGCAGTGTTATGCAAGCTTGTTAACATTTAGTCTGGCTTAATGTAAAGATTTTGCTGCGTTATTGTTTATTTTTGCGAAGCGCGCCGCACCATTCAGAGGCAATAATCTCCCGTTGCACCGTTTCGGTGCTAGCGACGATCTACACTGGTGCGACAAGGTTGCACGTTAAGCCAGACAGCGTTTACGTGAATAAATAAAGCAACAGGCGTGCCAGAATTGAAGATTGGGAGGAAATTGCCGGGTAAGGCGCAGCCGCCACCCGGCATCAGAAGGCAAGATTATTTATGACGCTGACGCAGGCTCATCAGCACGGCGCCAAAGCCGAACAGCGCGGTCAGGATCCACAGCGGCCAGTTGCCGGTGCGGGCGTACGGCGTCAGGCCCGTGGTTGGCGTGACTTTGGTTGTCAGCACTTCACGGGTGAACTGCGGGATCATGGCCTGGATTTCGCCCTGCGGGTCAATCACGGCGGTGATGCCGTTATTGGTGCTACGCAGCAGCGGACGCGCCAGCTCCAGAGAACGCATGCGCGCCATCTGGAAGTGCTGCCACGGGCCGATTGATTTACCGAACCACGCATCGTTGGAGATGGTCAGCAGATAGTCGGTGTCCGGGCGGAAGTTATCGCGCACCTGCTCGCCGAGGATGATTTCGTAGCAGATGGCGGCCGTCAGGGCCAGACCGTGCGCGTGAAGCTGGGGCTGAACGTACGGACCGCGGCTGAAGGAGGACATCGGCAGGTCAAAGAACGGTGCCAGCGGACGCAAAATAGACTCCAGCGGCACAAATTCACCGAACGGCACGAGGTGGTTCTTGTTGTACCGGTCGGTGGAGTGGTAGCTGTATTCGCTGTCTTTGCCGAGTGTAATAATGGTGTTGTAGGTGTCGTAGCGGTTCTGCTGATTCAGGCGCGCATCAACAATGCCGGTAATCAGGGTGCTGCCGCGCGCCACCAGCAGATCGTTCATCATGTTGAGGAACGGCTGCTGGTTAATTTCCAGATCGGGAATAGCGGATTCTGGCCAGATAATCAGCTGCGATTTGCCCATCACCTCTTCGGTGGCGTTGGCGTAGATCTTCAGCGTGTTCAGCAACTCTTTTTCGTCCCACTTCATGGACTGCGGGATATTCCCCTGCACCATGGAAACCTGCATGGCGCGCTCGGGCTCGGGCGTGAACCACTGGATATAGCGCAGCGGGAAGGGCAGGGCGAACAGCACCAGCGCCACAGCCAGCGGCTTCCAGCCGCGCGTGACCAGCGCCAGTACCAGCAGGCCGCTTACCACCATCAGCAGGAAGTTAATGGCTTCAACGCCCATTACCGGTGCCAGACCTTTCAGCGGGCCGTCAATCTGGCTGTAGCCGAACTGCAGCCACGGGAAGCCGGTCAGCACCCAGCCGCGGAGGAACTCGGTAATCTGCCAGACCACCGGCGCGGCAATGGCGACACGCAGCCAGGTGGTTTTAGGCCACAGGCGAGAGAGAATTCCGGCGAACAGACCGGTATAGAGCGAGAGATAGGCGGCGAGCAGGACGACCAGGAAGACGTTAACCGGCCCCGGCATCCCGCCAAACTGTGCGATGCTGACGTAGACCCAGTTAATGCCGGAGCCAAATAGCCCCAGCCCCCAGAAGTAGCCGATCGCAGCGGCCTGTACCGGACGACGATTCAGGGTTAACCCCTGAAGCCCCATCAGGGAGAGAATGGCCGCGGGCCAGATATCGTAAGGAGAAAAAGCCAGCGTACCGCTGGCTCCGAGTAACAGCGCCAGCAGCAAACGGACGCGCTGGCGTTCAAGCAATGGGGCAAATGCCATTTACATTAATCTTCCAGTTTTGGCACCGGTGAATCGTCCGGCGTTCTGACGTGAACCTGTATAATACGTCGGCTGTCGGCCATTGCCACTTTGAACTGGTAACCGTCGATGTCAACGGTCTCACCGCGCGCCGGAAGATGGCCAAAGGCCTGCATCACCAGCCCGCCAATGGTATCGACCTCTTCATCGCTGAAGTGGGTACCGAAGGCGTCGTTGAAATCTTCAATCGAGGCCAGCGCGCGCACGGTCCAGGTGTGGCGACTAAGCTGACGGAAGTCGATATCTTCTTCTTCGTCGTACTCGTCTTCGATTTCGCCCACGATCAGCTCAAGAATATCTTCGATCGTGACAAGACCTGAGACACCGCCGAATTCATCAATAACAATCGCCATGTGGTAACGCTGAGAGCGAAACTCTTTCAGCATTCGATCCACACGTTTACTTTCCGGCACGACCACGGCCTGGCGTAACACTTTTTCCATGCTGAAGGCTTCGGCATCGCTGCGCATAAACGGCAGCAGATCTTTGGCCATCAAAATCCCTTCGATGTGATCTTTATCTTCGCTGATGACCGGGAAACGCGAGTGGGCGGATTCGATGATCACATCGAGGCACTCGTCCAGCGTCTGGTTACGTTTCAGGGTGATCATCTGCGAGCGAGGGATCATGATGTCGCGGACGCGCTGGTCGGCAATGTCCATGACCCCTTCGAGCATTTCGCGCGTATCTTCGTCGATAAGGTCGTTCTGCCCGGAATCACGAATCAGCTCCAGCAGTTCATCACGGTTTTTCGGCTCGCCGTGGAAAAGCTGGTTCAGAATGAGGGAGAAAAATCCCTTTTTACTGGTTGTCGTGTCGCTACTGTGTGAATTGTCGTCGCTCATGGCGTTTGTTAAGGGTTCTCTTGTTAGTTCAATGTTAACCGCCGCGCTATGTCCCTGCGCGGCGGCATGGTAGTCAGTAACTGACTATTCTTTCTCGGCAATGTACGGATCCTCATAGCCCAGAGCAAGCATTATCTCTGTCTCAAGGGACTCCATCTCTTCCGCTTCGTCATCTTCAATGTGGTCGTAGCCCAGCAGGTGCAGGCTGCCGTGTACCACCATATGCGCCCAGTGGGCTTCCAGCAGTTTCTGCTGCTCTTTGGCTTCCTGCTCAACCACCTGACGGCAGATGATCAGATCGCCCAGCAGCGGCATCTCAATACCCGGCGGCGCTTCGAACGGGAAAGAGAGCACGTTGGTTGGCTTATCTTTCCCGCGGTAGGTCAGGTTAAGCTCATGGCTTTCCGCTTCATCCACCAGGCGAATCGTGACTTCTGATTCTTCCTGAAACTGGGGGATTACCGCATCCAGCCATTTCTGAAACTGTGCCTCTTCTGGCATGCCGGAATTGTCTTCACATGCCAGCTGTAAATCGAGGATCACCTGACTCATTTCTGTTCTTGCTCCTGCGCTTCGCGCTTACGTTCCGCGGCCTGTTCGGCCCTGCGTTTTTGATCCGCCTCTTCCCAGGCTTCATAGGCGTTAACGATGCGCGCGACCACCGGGTGGCGAACGACGTCTTCACTGTGGAAGAAGTTAAAGCTAATTTCGTCTACCTCTGACAGCACCTCAATGGCGTGGCGCAGGCCTGATTTAGTGCTGCGCGGCAGGTCGATCTGGGTGACGTCACCGGTGATCACCGCTTTCGAGTTGAAGCCGATACGCGTCAGGAACATTTTCATCTGTTCGATGGTGGTGTTCTGGCTTTCATCGAGAATGATGAACGCGTCGTTGAGCGTGCGGCCGCGCATGTAGGCGAGCGGGGCCACTTCGATCACGTTACGTTCGATCAGCTTCTCCACTTTCTCGAAGCCGAGCATCTCGAACAGCGCGTCGTACAGCGGGCGCAGGTAAGGGTCGACCTTCTGGCTCAGATCGCCGGGCAGGAAGCCGAGTTTTTCACCCGCTTCAACGGCGGGGCGGGTCAGCAGGATACGACGGATCTCCTGACGCTCCAGCGCATCCACCGCAGCGGCAACCGCCAGATAGGTTTTACCTGTACCCGCCGGACCCACGCCGAAGGTGATGTCATGGTCAAGAATATTGGCGATGTACTGCGCCTGGTTCGGCGTACGCGGCTTGATGACGCCACGCTTGGTCTTGATATTGATCGCCTTGCCGTAGTCCGGCACGCTTTCCGCGCTCTGCTCAAGCACGCGCGCCTCTTTAATGGCGAGGTGGATCTGTTCCGGCTCGATATCCTGAATTTCGCCGCGCATCGGTGCGGTATCGACATACAGGCTGCGCAGAATATCTGCTGCCGCGTTGACGCAGATAGGGCGTCCGGTGAGTTTGAAATGGTTATCGCGACGATTGATTTCGATACCCAGACGTCGCTCCAGTTGTTTGATGTTGTCATCAAACGGCCCGCACAGGCTCAGCAGGCGAGCGTTGTCTGCGGGCTCAAGGCTAATTTCACGCGTATCTATGTTCAAACTGTTCCTCTTTAAATGGTTAACTGACCCGCTGCCACACGGCGCAATAGAACGGTCATTACCGAAATTATTCACGCCACAGAATAAAGGCGCAAGCGTTGCGGTAGATATTGGGGGTGATGAGAGGAAATACAAGGCCTGCCGAAGAGGCAGGCCTGAAGGATCAAGGCTGGTAAATCCCAACGCCAGAATCGTTTTCTTTGCGGGTACGAGAAATAACGGATTCCGGTGACTCGGCAATACGCAGGCCCATTTCGTCCTCGGTGCGTACCACCTTCGCGCGCAGCGAGTTGGTCAGCACTTCGACAATTTCGACGTCCACAAATTTACCGATCATGTCCGGGGTGCCTTCGAAGTTCACCACGCGGTTGTTCTCGGTACGACCAGAGAGCTCCATAATGCTCTTACGGGAGGTGCCTTCCACCAGAATGCGCTGGACGGTGCCGAGCATGCGGCGGCTCCAGGCGTTGGCCTGCTGGTTGATGCGTTCCTGAAGAATATACAGACGCTGCTTTTTCTCTTCTTCCGGCACGTCATCAACCATGTCGGCCGCAGGCGTGCCAGGACGCGCTGAGAAGATGAAGCTGTAGCTGACGTCGAAATTCACTTCACCGATGAGTTTCATGGTGCGCTCGAAGTCATCAGCGGTTTCGCCTGGGAAGCCGACGATAAAGTCAGAGCTAATCTGGATATCCGGGCGCGCTTCGCGCAGCTTGCGGATGGTGGATTTGTACTCCAGCACCGTATGCGGACGGCCCATCAGGTTCAGCACGCGGTCAGAGCCGCACTGAATCGGCAGGTGCAGGAAGCTCACCAGCTCTGGCGTATCGCGATAGACGTCAATGATGTCGTCGGTAAACTCCATCGGATGGCTGGTGGTAAAGCGAATACGGTCGATGCCGTCAATCGCGGCCACCAGGCGCAGCAGTTCGGCAAAGCTGCCGGTGGTGCCGTCGTAGTTCTCGCCGCGCCAGGCGTTAACGTTCTGGCCCAGCAGGTTCACTTCGCGAACGCCCTGCGCGGCAAGCTGGGCAATTTCAAACAGAATGTCGTCCGCCGGGCGACTGACCTCTTCACCGCGGGTGTAAGGCACCACGCAGTAGGTACAGTATTTGTTGCAGCCTTCCATGATCGAGACGAAGGCGGTCGGGCCATCGGCGCGCGGCTCTGGCAGACGGTCAAATTTCTCGATCTCCGGGAAGCTGACGTCAACGACCGGGCTACGGTTACCGCGAACCTGATTGATCATCTCCGGCAGGCGGTGCAGGGTCTGAGGACCAAAGACGATATCCACATACGGGGCTCTCTGGCGGATCAGCTTACCTTCCTGCGACGCGACGCAGCCACCGACGCCAATGATCAGGTCCGGATTTTTCCGTTTAAGAAGCTTCCAGCGGCCTAACACATGAAAGACTTTTTCCTGTGCTTTTTCACGAATTGAACAGGTGTTCAGCAGCAGCACATCGGCTTCTTTCGCATTTTCAGTCAGCTGGTATCCGTGGGTGGTATCCAGCAGATCGGCCATCTTGGATGAATCGTATTCGTTCATCTGACAGCCCCAGGTTTTTATATGGAGTTTTTTAGTCATCGACTTGCTCAGCTCAGGATTGCAAGCCGCGTATTGTAATGCTTTGGTGGGGTTGTGACCAGTATGAAGGTTGTGTGTCTCAGGACCGCAAAAATCCGGTAAACTTAAGGGATTCTCCAATAAGGAAAATTGACCATGACACTCCAACACACCGAAGTTGCCGTTGTCGGCGGCGGTATGGTCGGCGGCGCGCTGGCGCTGGGGCTGGCGCAGCAGGGATTTGATGTAACCGTTATTGAACAGGCGGCTCCCCCGGCATTCGATCCCGCCAGCAAACCGGACGTGCGCATTTCCGCCATCAGCGCGGCGTCCGTCGATCTGCTGCGCGGCCTGGGCGTCTGGGAGGCGGTGCAGGCGATGCGCGCACACCCTTACAGCCGTCTTGAAACCTGGGAGTGGGAAAATGCCCACGTGTCGTTTGACGCCGCCGAGCTGAAGCTGCCGCGCCTGGGCTATATGGTGGAAAACAACGTGCTCCAGCTGGCGCTCTGGCAGGCGCTGGAGGCACATCCGAAGGTGACGCTGCGTATGCCTGCGTCACTTAAGGCACTGCATCCTCATGAAAGCGGCTATTTGCTGACGCTCGACAGCGGCGATGAACTGGCCGTGAAGCTGGTCGTCGGGGCCGATGGCGCTAACTCGCAGGTCAGGGAGATAGCGGGTATTGGGGTTCATGCCTGGCAATATCAGCAATCCTGCATGTTAATCACCGTTCAGTGTGAGAATGCGCCGGGCGAAAGCACCTGGCAGCACTTTACGCCGAACGGCCCGCATGCATTCTTGCCGCTGTTTGATAACTGGGCTTCGCTGGTGTGGTACGACAAACCGGCGCGCATTCGCCAGCTGCAGGGGCTGTCGATGGAGCAGCTGCAGCGCGAGATCCTGCTTCACTTCCCGAGCCGCCTTGGCAACGTGACGCCAGTCACCGCAGGTGCATTCCCGCTCACGCGCCGTCATGCTTTACAGTATGCCCGAGAAGGGCTGGCGCTGGTGGGTGATGCGGCACACACCATCCACCCGCTGGCGGGGCAGGGAGTCAATCTTGGATACCGTGACGTCGATGCGTTACTGGACGTGCTGGGCAACGCACGCGCTCACGCGGAAGCCTGGGCCAGCCATCAGGTACTGAAGCGCTACCAGACGCGCCGTATGGCGGATAACTTCATCATGCAGTCAGGGATGGATCTGTTTTATGCCGGTTTCAGCAATGACCTGGCCCCGGTGCGCATTCTGCGTAACATTGGCTTAATGGCGGCAGAGCGTGCCGGTGGGCTGAAGCGTCAGGCGCTGAAATACGCCCTCGGACTCTAATCTTAATTCCCTCTCCCTGTGGGAGAGGGGTAGGGTGAGGGCATCAGGCCGCACTATTCTGAACAATAAAAACAAAAAAGCCCGCAGAGCGGGCTTGTTTGTTTTAAGTGGCTGGGGTGCAGGGATTCGAACCCCGGAATGCTGGTATCAGAAACCAGAGCCTTACCGCTTGGCGACACCCCAATTGCGTTAAACAGACTGCTTAACGACTTTTAAATTGGCTGGGGTACGAGGATTCGAACCTCGGAATGCCGGAATCAGAATCCGGTGCCTTACCGCTTGGCGATACCCCAACAATTTTTTATTACCGAAACAAATCGATAATCTTAATTTGGTGGCTACGACGGGATTCGAACCTGTGACCCCATCATTATGAGTGATGTGCTCTAACCAACTGAGCTACGTAGCCAGTACTGCAGTCTTCGATGGCTGGGGTACCTGGATTCGAACCAGGGAATGCCGGTATCAAAAACCGGTGCCTTACCGCTTGGCGATACCCCAATACCGCGGAGAACCGCAAAATCGAAGAAATATGGCTGGGGTACCTGGATTCGAACCAGGGAATGCCGGTATCAAAAACCGGTGCCTTACCGCTTGGCGATACCCCATCCGTGCAACGCTTACCCGGGAATGGTGCGGGAGGCGAGACTTGAACTCGCACACCTTGCGGCGCCAGAACCTAAATCTGGTGCGTCTACCAATTTCGCCACTCCCGCAAAAAGATGGTGGCTACGACGGGATTCGAACCTGTGACCCCATCATTATGAGTGATGTGCTCTAACCAACTGAGCTACGTAGCCATCTTTTTTTCGCGTTACCTTATCGGCGTTGCGGGGCGCATTATGCGTATAGACCCTTGCAGCGTCAACACCTTTTTCAACGAAAATAGCCGGAATGTGACTGTTTGGTTAGGTTGCGAACAGCGTGACCGAATATTCGGCAATTATTGGTTATTAATCGGTTTTTGGTGGTGAAATGTGAGGCAAAAAAAACAGGCCCCTGAGGGGCCTGTTTGAAATCGTTGTGATTATTTGTAGGCGGACTGGTGAACGCCTACCGCACGCCCCGATGGATCGTTCATCGCCTTGAAAGATTCATCCCATTCAATGGCTTTTGCGGATGAACAGGCTACTGACGGACCGCCAGGAACACACTCGGCAGCGCTCGGCACCGGGAACAGCTCTTCAAAGATCTCACGGTAGAGGTACGCTTCTTTCGAGCCCGGCGTGTTGTACGGGAAGCGGAAGCTTGCGGTTTCCAGCTGTTGGTCAGAAACCTGCTTCGCTGCCACCTCTTTCAGGGTGTCGATCCAGCTGTAGCCAACGCCATCAGAGAACTGCTCTTTCTGACGCCATGCCACGCTCGCCGGCAGGTAAGATTCAAAACATTCACGCAGGATATGTTTTTCCATTTTGCCGTTGCCGCACATTTTATCCTGCGGGTTGATGCGCATCGCCACGTCGAGGAATTTCTTATCCAGGAACGGCACGCGCGCTTCCACGCCCCAGGCCGACATCGCTTTGTTGGCACGGGCACAGTCGAACATATGCAGCGCCTGCAGCTTACGCACGGTCTCTTCATGCAGCTCTTTGGCGTTTGGCGCTTTATGGAAGTACAGGTAGCCGCCAAACACTTCGTCAGAACCTTCGCCGGAGAGCACCATCTTGATGCCCATCGCCTTGATCTTACGCGACATCAGGTACATCGGCGTGGAGGCGCGAATGGTGGTCACGTCATAGGTTTCAATGTGATAGATCACATCGCGGATCGCATCCAGGCCTTCCTGCACGGTGAAGTGAATTTCATGGTGCACGGTGCCGAGGTGGTTTGCCACTTCCTGCGCGGCTTTCAGATCCGGTGCCCCTTCCAGGCCCACGGCAAAGGAGTGCAGCTGCGGCCACCAGGCCTCGGAGCGCTCCTGATCTTCCACGCGACGAGCCGCGAACTTCTTGGTGATCGCGGAGATCACGGAGGAGTCCAGACCGCCGGAGAGCAGTACGCCGTAAGGCACGTCTGACATCAGGTGGCTTTTCACGGAATCTTCCAGCGCCTGACGCAGCTCGGCTTTATCCGTCACGTTGTCTTTCACCGCGTCATAATCGAACCAGTCGCGCTGGTAGTACGAACGGATTTCACCGTCTTTACTCCACAGATAGCTGCCCGCCGGGAACTCTTTGATGGTGCGGCAGACCGGCACCAGGGCTTTCATCTCTGAGGCAACGTAGAAGTTGCCGTGTTCGTCGTGGCCCATGTACAGCGGGATAATGCCGATATGGTCACGGCCAATCAGGTAAGCGTCTTTTTCGCTGTCGTACAGGGCAAAGGCAAACATACCCTGCAGGTCGTCCAGGAACTCGGGGCCTTTCTCCTGATACAGCGCCAGGATCACTTCACAGTCAGAGCCGGTCTGGAACGCGTAGCGGTCGCCGTACTCGGCGCGCAGCGCCTGATGGTTGTAGATCTCACCGTTGACAGCCAGCGCGTGCGTTTTTTTCTCGTTATACAGCGGCTGTGCACCGGCGTTGACGTCAACAATAGACAGACGTTCGTGAGCCAGAATCGCTTTGTCGCTGGCGTAAACGCCTGACCAGTCCGGGCCGCGATGGCGCATCAGGCGGGACAATTCGAGTGCTTTTTTACGCAGTTCGCCCGCGTCAGTTTTAATATCCAGTACGCCAAAAATTGAACACATAACCTTCTCCGTTAACCCTGTTGCATTGTGATGTTGCTTGCTTATGAAAATGCCGCAAAAGGGGGGAGGGGCGCAAGGGTTTTACGGGCCAAAACGGAAATAGTGCAATAGTGATTGCGGAATAGTGAAAAAAGAGTACGTCACGCATCCTTTTATTGATGATTATGCAATGAAAATGGTTTTTTGTTAGATGGTGTTTTGTTTATATAAGCTGAAAATGAAAAACCACGCCCTGGGACGTGGTTCAGAATCAAATAACGTCGATTTCGTCGACAGAGGGGTAAATCCAGCTAGGTCGGAAGGGCATCGTATCGATGTCATCAAGCTGCGAGACGCCAGAAAGTACCAGGATGGTTTCAAGCCCTGCCTGGAAGCCAGCCAGAATATCGGTGCGCAGGTTGTCGCCAACAATGACGGTTTCTTCTGAGTGTGCCTGCATCGTATTCAGCGCGGCGCGGATGATCCACGGGCTCGGTTTGCCGACAACAAAAGGCTTACGGCCCGAGATTTTTTCAATACCGGCGCACAGCGCGCCGCAGGCCGGATAGAAACCACGGCCGTGCGTATCCGGGTTGGTGGCGATAAAGCGTGCACCGTTGGCGACAAAGTAGGCTGCTTTATGCATCATCTCCCAGTTAAAGGAGCGCGTTTCACCCACGATCACAAAGTCCGGGTTCACATCGGTAATGGTAAAGCCTGCTTTATACAGCTCGTGGATCAGCGCGCCTTCACCGACCACGTAGGCTTTTTTTCCTTCCTGACGCTTCAGGAAATCCGCCGTTGCCATTGCGGAGGTATAAAACACGCTGTCCGGCACGTCGACGCCTGCGGTGGCAAAGCGGTTCGCCAGATCCTGACCGGTTTGGGAAGGGTAGTTCGTGAGTAGAACCAGTGGCATTCCTTTGTCGATGATGCGGTGAAGAAACTCCGCAGCACCCGGCACGGCAACGTTGTCGTGCATCAGCACGCCGTCGATATCACAAATTACATTCTTAATGGTCATGGACATTCCGACATCAAAAAAAGAAGGCGTTACTATAAGGTCCGATCAGGATTCCAGCAAATGCTGGAGCAGGATCCCGTTGAGCATGGCGCGCTTGACCAGCGCAAACGCGCCAATCGCCGAGCGATGGTCAAGCTTCGAACGAACCACCGGGAGGTTCTGTCGGAATGCTTTCAGCGCCTGGGTGTTGATACAGCCTTCGATGGCGGGCAGCAGCACCTTTTCCGCTTCAACAATCTCTCCGGCGATCACCACTTTCTGCGGGTTAAACAGGTTAATGGCGATGGCGATGGTTTTCCCCAGATGGCGACCTACCTGCTCGATCACCTCACAGGCCAGCGCGTCGCCTTTATTGGCGGCTTTGCAGATGGTGCCTATCTTGCAATCGTCCAGCGTGACGCGGCTTTGATAACCCTGCTCAAGCAGGTGGCGAACGCGCTGCTCGATGGCCGTGTTGGCGGCGATGGTTTCAAGGCAGCCGAAGTTGCCGCAGTGGCAGCGTTCGCCGAGCGGTTCAACCTGGATGTGGCCGATCTCGCCAACGTTACCGTTACGACCAATAAAAATACGGCCATTGGAGATAATGCCTGCGCCCGTACCGCGGTGTACGCGCACCAGAATAGAGTCTTCACAGTCCTGACTCGCACCAAAGTAGTGCTCAGCCAGCGCTAAAGAACGAATATCATGGCCGACAAAGCAGGTCACCTTAAAGCGTTTTTCCAGCGCGTCGACCAGCGCCCAGTTCTCAACCTGAATATGCGGCATGTATCGGATCACACCGCTTTCCGGGTCGACCAGGCCCGGCAGAATGACGGAGATGGCGATCAGTTCGCGGATCTTGCGCTGACAGCTTTCAATAAAGTGCGCGATAGTATTCAGCAGCGCGTGTTCCAGCGTCTCCTGGGTGCGCTCGGGCAGTGGGTAGTGCTCTTCCGCAATGGCTTTGCTGCTCAAATCGTACAGCGTGAGCGTGGTGTCATGACGACCAAGCCGGACGCCAATGGCCTGAAAGTTACGGGTTTCGGTAATGATGGAGATGGCGCGGCGGCCCCCGGTGGAGGCCTGCTGATCGACTTCTTTGATCAAACCGCGCTCAATGAGCTGGCGGGTAATTTTTGTCACGCTGGCGGGAGCAAGCTGGCTTTGTTCGGCTATCTGGATCCGCGAGATTGGACCATGTTGGTCAATCAGGCGATAAACCGCCGCACTGTTAAGTTGTTTAACGAGATCGACATTACCGATTTGAGCTTGTCCGCCTGGTGTCATACTTTTACTTACTCAGTGACGACCTCGTTACCATTAACGATGGTCTTAATAATTTTATAATCGTGTGTGAATGCCGTCAGGTTTGCAACCATACCTGGTGCAATTCCGCCGAGCTGTTTATCCACGCCGATGGCGCGAGCCGGATAAAGGGTGGCCATACGCAGGACTTCATCAAGCGCAATCCCACAATGCTCCACCAGATTACGCACCCCTTCAATCATGGTCAAAGAGGAGCCACTCAGCGTACCGTTTTCATCCACACACAGTCCATTGCGGTAGTATATTGTTTTACCAGCAAAAATGAACTGCTCAATATTTGCACCTGCTGGCGCAGTGGCATCGGTGACCAGGCAGAGCTTGTCACCTTTCAGCCGTTTGGCGTTGCGAATGTTGGTGTAATCAACGTGCATGCCATCAGCGATAATGCCGCAGTAGACGTCTGGTTCGTCGAGAATCGCCCCGACCAGACCCGGTTCACGGCCGGTAATATACGGCATGGCGTTGTAAAGGTGGGTCGCAAAGGTAATGCCGGCACGGAAGCCTGCTTTGGCTTCTTTCAGCGTGGCGTTTGAGTGGCCTGCTGAAACCACAATCCCGGCGGCAGCCAGTTTGCTGATGACCTCAGTACCGGTCATTTCAGGCGCCAGCGTCACTTTAGCGATCACATCAGCATTGGCACACATGTAGTCGACCAGTTGAGCATCCGGCTTGCGCACGTAATCCGGGTTATGCGTGCCTTTTTTCACTATGTTCAGCCATGGCCCTTCCAGATGCAGACCCAGCGCCTGGTTCGGGTGTTTGGCGAGGTATTCGCGCATCACGCGGATACTCTGTTTCATCAGGTCATCACTGCTGGTGATGAGCGTCGGCAGATAGCTGGTGCAGCCTGATTTCTCGTTAGCTTTCTGCATGATTTCCAGCGTTTCAACCGTCACCGCCTCGGCGGTGTCATTGAACTGCACACCGCCGCAGCCGTTAAGCTGCACGTCGATGAAACCGGGGGAGATTACTGCTCCATTGAGTGAGCGCTGTTCTATCTCCGGCGGCAGTTCCGCCAGCGGGCAAACACGTTCAATCAGGCCATTGGCGATAACAATCGCATGGTCATCCAGAATTTCATGGCCGGTATAAATCCGACCGTGGGTTAAAGCGTACATATCGATCCCCGGTTAAAAAAAGCGACCGCCTCTGACAGAAGAGGCGGTTATTCAATTACAGACCTTTGATGTTCTCAGCTTCTAACTCGTTGAAGTATTTCAGCGTTTTCACCTTCAGCTCCATCGTGGACGGTTCGTCGCAGACGATGACTGATTTTGGATGCAGCTGCAGGCAGCTGATGGTCCACATGTGGTTAACGTTGCCTTCAACGGCTGCCTGGAGCGCCTGCGCTTTCACGCCGCCCAGTACCAGAATCATCACCTCTTCGGCATCCAGCAGGGTGCCTACGCCAACGGTCAGGGCGTATTTTGGAACCTGGTTCACATCACCGTCAAAGAAGCGGGAGTTTGCCACGCGGGTGTCATGGGTCAGCGTTTTAATACGGGTACGGGAAGCCAGAGAAGAAGCTGGTTCGTTGAACGCGATATGACCATCGTTGCCCACGCCACCCATGAACAGGTGGATTTTACCGTAAGAACGGATTTTTTCTTCGTACTGACGGCATTCTGCGTCAATATCAGGCGCATTTCCATTCAGCAGGTTAATATTTTCAGCTGGGATATCAACGTGATCAAAGAAATTGCGGTGCATGAAGCTATGGTAGCTTTCAGGATGCTCCTTTGGCAGGCCGACATATTCGTCCATGTTGAAGGTCACAACGTGTTTAAAGCTAACCTGGCCCGCTTTATGCATTTCAACCAGCGCTTTGTACGCGGTCAGTGGGGTACCACCCGTTGGAAGGCCAAGAACGAAGGGACGATCGGCAGTAGGCTTGAAGGCATTAATACGGTTAACGATATGGCGAGCGGCCCATTTACCGACTTGTTCAGCAGTTGCCAGGGGAATCAGTCTCATTGTTCACCTCAAAGTTTAAGTAGAAGAGTGGGCGGATGGGTATCGGAACCTGATGCTTAAGCGTAACCTGGAACCTTTCAGGCCGGATCAATCCGTCTTGATTTTTTGAATGATAAAATAAGTTTTGGCTGTTAGCCAGTGAAAGGGAGGAGGGAATACGATATTTGGTGACAATAATCACAAAAAATAGGTGTTTAATTTGCGATACGAATTAATTTTTCACACACTCAGACTGCCAGTGAATCATCAACTGTATCTATCGTTCGTGACACAATAAAAACATAGTTTATGCGCGAGTCTTAATAATGGGTCTCGTAGGGGGAATAGGATGAATATTTTAGGTTTTTTCCAGCGCCTCGGTAGGGCTTTGCAGCTCCCTATCGCCGTGCTACCGGTTGCAGCGTTGCTGCTGCGATTCGGGCAACCCGATCTTCTTAACGTGCCGTTTATTGCCCAGGCAGGCGGCGCCATTTTTGACAACCTTGCGCTGATCTTCGCCATCGGCGTGGCGTCAAGCTGGTCAAAAGACAGCGCCGGTGCTGCGGCACTGGCAGGGGCGGTAGGTTACTTCATCCTCACGAAAGCGATGGTAACCATCAACCCGGAAATCAACATGGGTGTACTGGCGGGTATCATTACCGGTCTGGTCGGTGGTGCCGTGTACAACCGCTGGGCGGGTATCAAACTGCCTGACTTCCTGAGCTTCTTCGGCGGTAAACGTTTTGTGCCAATTGCGACGGGCTTTTTCTGTCTGATCCTGGCAGCTATCTTTGGCTACGTCTGGCCGCCGGTGCAGCATGCTATCCATGCGGGCGGCGAGTGGATTGTTTCAGCGGGTGCAGTGGGCTCAGGTATCTTTGGTTTTATCAACCGTCTGCTGATCCCAACCGGTCTGCATCAGGTGCTGAACACCATCGCCTGGTTCCAGATTGGTGAGTTCACCAATGCTGCGGGCACCGTATTCCACGGCGACATCAACCGCTTCTATGCGGGTGACGGCACCGCGGGTATGTTCATGTCTGGCTTCTTCCCAATCATGATGTTTGGTCTGCCGGGCGCTGCACTGGCAATGTACCTGGCTGCGCCAAAAGCGCGTCGCCCAATGGTTGGCGGCATGCTGCTGTCCGTTGCGATTACCGCGTTCCTGACCGGTGTAACCGAGCCGCTGGAATTCCTGTTCATGTTCCTGGCGCCGGTGCTGTACCTCATGCATGCGGTCCTGACCGGTATCAGCCTGTTTGTGGCGACCCTGCTGGGCATCCATGCTGGCTTCTCCTTCTCTGCAGGCGCGATCGACTACGTGTTGATGTACAACCTGCCGGCGGCAAGCAAAAACGTCTGGATGCTGGTGGTAATGGGTCTGGTCTTCTTCGTCATCTACTTCGTGCTGTTCACTGCGGTTATTCGTATGTTTAACCTCAAAACACCAGGCCGCGAAGATACCAAAGACGAAGTGGTCACCAACGAAGCCAACAGCAATACCGAAGAGGGTCTGACTCAGCTGGCGACCAGCTATATCGCTGCCGTCGGTGGGACTGACAACCTGAAAGCGATTGACGCCTGTATCACCCGTCTGCGTCTGACGGTGGGTGACTCGGCGCGCGTAAGCGACGCAATGTGTAAACGCCTTGGTGCATCGGGCGTGGTTAAACTGAACAAACAAACTATCCAGGTTATCGTAGGCGCCAAAGCGGAATCCATTGGCGACGAAATGAAGAAAGTGGTTGCCCGTGGCCCGGTCGCGGCGGCATCAGCCGATAGCGCACCTGCGTCGACGGCTGCGCCAGTTGCTAAGCCGCAGGCCGTGCCGAACGCCGTGACGGTGGCCGCGCTGGTCTCTCCGGTAACGGGTGACGTGGTTGACCTTGAGCAGGTGCCTGACGAAGCGTTCGCCAGCAAAGCGGTCGGTGACGGCGTGGCGGTGAAACCAACGGACAAAACCGTTGTGTCTCCGGCGGCAGGCACCATCGTGAAAATCTTCAACACCAACCATGCGTTCTGCCTCGAAACCGAAAAAGGCGCGGAGATCGTTGTCCATATGGGGATCGATACCGTAGCGCTGAACGGTCAGGGCTTTACTCGCCTGGTGGAAGAGGGGGCCGAAGTGGTGGCAGGTCAGCCGATTCTGGAAATGGATCTGGACTTCCTGAACGCCAACGCGCGCTCGATGATTAGTCCGGTCGTGTGCAGCAACATCGACGACTTTAGCGGTCTGGTACTCCAGGCTAAAGGTCAGGTGGTTGCGGGTCAGACACCGCTGTATGAGATTAAAGGCAAGTAATCGCTCCTGAGTAGAGTCATGCCTTAAGCGGCGGGGGATATCCTCCGCCGCTTTTTTTATGGGTAACGTTTTTTCCGTGACATAAAGGTTGTCTCTTCGTCCGGCTTATAAGATCATATGTCGTTATACGTTGTTTACGCTTTGAGGAATCCACGATGAGTGAGGCAGAAGCCCGCCCGAGTAACTTTATTCGTCAGATCATCGATGAAGATCTGGCCAGTGGTAAGCACACCACGGTACATACGCGTTTCCCGCCGGAGCCGAACGGCTACCTGCACATTGGTCACGCGAAATCGATCTGCCTGAACTTTGGCATTGCGCAAGACTACCAGGGGCAGTGCAACCTGCGTTTCGATGACACCAACCCAGTAAAAGAAGACATCGAATACGTTGAGTCCATTAAAAACGACGTGCAATGGCTGGGCTTCAACTGGTCTGGCGATGTCTGCTACTCCTCTGACTATTTTGATCAGCTGTATGCCTACGCGGTGGAGCTGATCAACAAAGGTCTGGCCTACGTTGATGAGCTGTCTGCGGACGAAATCCGCGAGTATCGCGGTACGCTGACTGCACCAGGCAAAAACAGCCCGTTCCGCGATCGCAGCGTGGAAGAGAACCTGGCGCTGTTTGAAAAAATGCGTGCCGGTGGCTTCGAAGAAGGTAAAGCGTGCCTGCGTGCCAAAATCGATATGGCGTCGCCGTTTATCGTGATGCGCGATCCGGTGCTGTACCGCATTAAGTTCGCAGAACACCACCAGACCGGCAACAAGTGGTGCATCTACCCGATGTACGACTTCACCCACTGCATCAGCGATGCGCTGGAAGGCATCACCCACTCGCTGTGTACGCTGGAGTTCCAGGATAACCGTCGTCTGTACGACTGGGTGCTGGATAACATCACCATTCCTGTGCATCCGCGTCAGTACGAGTTCTCTCGTCTGAATCTGGAATACACCGTGATGTCCAAGCGTAAGCTGAACCTGCTGGTGACCGACAAGCACGTTGAAGGCTGGGACGACCCGCGCATGCCGACCATCTCCGGCCTGCGTCGTCGTGGTTACACTGCCGCTTCTATTCGTGAGTTCTGCAAACGTATCGGCGTGACCAAGCAGGACAACACCATTGAAATGGCGTCTCTGGAATCCTGCATTCGTGAAGATCTTAACGAAAACGCCCCGCGCGCGATGGCTGTTATCGATCCGGTGAAACTGGTGATTGAAAATTACCCGCAGGGTGGAAGCGAGCTGGTCTCTATGCCTAACCATCCGAATAAACCGGAAATGGGAAGCCGCGACGTGCCGTTCAGCGGTGAGATCTGGATCGACCGTGCTGACTTCCGTGAAGAAGCCAATAAGCAGTACAAGCGTCTGGTGTTGGGTAAAGAAGTTCGTCTGCGTAACGCCTACGTCATCAAAGCCGAGCGCGTAGAGAAAGATGCTGAAGGTAACATTACCACCATCTTCTGTTCGTACGATGCTGAGACGCTGAGCAAAGATCCGGCAGACGGCCGCAAGGTGAAAGGCGTGATCCACTGGGTGAGCGCTTCCCACGCGCTGCCGGTAGAAATTCGTCTGTACGATCGTCTGTTTAGCGTACCTAACCCGGGTGCGGCGGAAGACTTCCTGGCGACCATCAATCCGGAATCTTTGGTGATCAAGCAAGGTTATGCGGAGCCATCGCTGAAAGCCGCTGAAGCGGGCAAAGCGTTCCAGTTCGAGCGTGAAGGTTACTTCTGCCTGGACAGCCGTTATAGCACGGCAGAAAAACAGGTATTTAACCGTACCGTAGGTCTGCGTGATACCTGGACCAAGATCGGCGAATAATAACGCTTCACTGGTCAATGAGAAACAAACGCCGCTTATAGCGGCGTTTTTTTATTTAATGATCATATCGTTAAAGTAGGCCCATAATTAGGCCAGCTAAAATTTTTGGTCAATGCGGTGCTACTTATTTTTCTAAAGAAAGTTTGTCTGTTTCATAAAAAAGAGAATTAAGACAAATACGGGTTTTATTACGATCTAATACGCCGAAATTACCTGCTCTACCCCCGCCACACCTCGCATCCGGCCAAATGTTACAAAGCACTACCAATTATGTGCACTTCGTCATAATCCTGACTTTTGCCAGCTGAAAAGCATTGATAATTCGCGTCGCGAAAAATAACCTAAAGACGGTAGTTAATTCGAGGGTATTTATAACTACCCCTGGCCTTTTGGTCTTTTATATTTTCGCCGTTTAAGGCGGTTTAATTCGTCAAAGAGGAATAATCTATGCGTACGTTCAGTGGCAAACGTAGTGCGCTGGCGCTGGCTATTGCCGGTGTGACAGCAATGTCGGGCCTGGTGGTGACACCAGAGGCAAAAGCAGCAGGTTTCATCGAAGATTCTACCCTCACTGGCGGTATTTATTACTGGCAGCGTGAACGTGACCGTAAAGATGTCACAGAAGATAAATACAAAACCAACCTCTCTCACTCCACCTGGAACGCCAACCTGGACTTCCAGTCAGGCTACGCCGCCGATATGTTCGGTCTGGATATTGCCGCGTTTACGGCGATTGAAATGGCTGAAAATGGCGACAGCGGCCACCCGAACGAAATTGCCTTCTCCTCCAGTAATAAAGCCTATGACGAAGACTGGTCGGGGGATAAAAGCGGTATCAGCCTTTATAAGGCCGCAGCGAAATTCAAATACGGCCCGGTATGGGCGCGTGGGGGCTATATTCAGCCAACCGGCCAGACGCTGTTAGCGCCGCACTGGAGCTTTATGCCTGGTACCTATCAGGGGGCAGAAGCCGGGGCTAACTTTGACTACGGTGATGCAGGTGCGTTGAGCTTCTCCTATATGTGGACCAACGAGTACAAAGCGCCGTGGCACATTGAGATGGACAAGTTCTACCAGAACGATAAGAAAACCAAAGTCGATTACCTCCACTCGCTGGGCGCGAAGTACGATTTCAAAAACGATCTGGTTCTGGAAGCTGCATTTGGTCAGGCGGAAGGCTATATCGATCAGTATTTTGCTAAAGCCAGCTACAAATTTGATATCGCCGGTAGTCCGCTGAGCACCAGCTACCAGTTCTACGGTACGCGCGATAAGGTCAGCGATGGCAGCGTAAATGACATTTATAACGGTACCGCGTGGCTGCAGGCGTTAACCTTCGGCTATAAGGTCGGTCAGGTTGATTTGCGTCTGGAAGGCACATGGGTGAAGGCGGAAGGGCAGCAGGGCTACTTCCTGCAGCGTATGACGCCGACCTATGCCTCATCCAACGGTCGTCTGGATATCTGGTGGGATAACCGCTCAGACTTCAACGCCGACGGCGAGAAAGCGGTCTTCTTCGGCGCCATGTATGACCTGAAAAACTGGAACCTGCCGGGCTGGGCGGTGGGCGCTTCTTACGCTTACGCCTGGGATGCAAAACCAGCAGACATGGCGACGCCGGATGCGTACTACGATCCAAACTATCGCCTGAAAGAGTCCTCCTACAGCCTGGATGCTATCTACACCCTGCAGGATGGCCGCGCGAAAGGCACGATGTTCAAGCTGCACTTTACGCAGTATGACAATCACTCCGATATCCCAAGCTATGCGGGCGGTTACGGCAACATCTTCCAGGATGAACGTGACGTCAAATTCATGGTTATCGCCCCATTCACCATCTTCTGATGAGCACACCGGCGGGCTGAGTCCCGCCGGTCTGGAGACTGCATATGATGAAAAAAATCGTAATCGTCGCGCTGATGGCATCAGGGCTGGTGGCGTGTGTTCAGACTCAGGCACCGAAAGAGGACGCCCGTCTGAAGGAGGCGTATAGCGCCTGTATTAATACCGCGGAAGGATCGCCTGAGAAAATTGAAGCCTGCCAGAGCGTGCTAAATGTGCTAAAGAAAGAGAAAGCGCATGAGGCGTTCGCGACGCAGGAGAATGTTCGCGTGATGGATTATCAGGCCTGCATCCAGGCACGTAAAACCGGTAACGATCAGGAAGTGGCGAAGCGTTGCGATAAAATCTGGAACGAGATACGCAATAACAACAAATAAGTTGCTCTACGCCCGGTGGCACTTTGCTGACCGGGCTTTTTTCAGGCAAAAAAAAGCCAACCTTACGGCTGGCTCAGAGTATGAACGCTAACTTATTTTGTGTCGTGAGCGTGTTCATTCTCGCGGCAATCCCCTTCAGCGCAGTGACCGTAAAGGTACAGGCTGTGGTTGGTCAGGCGAATGCCATGACGAGCTGCGATTTCACGCTGACGCGCTTCGATGGAATCATCGCTAAATTCAATGACCTTGCCGCAATCGAGGCAGATCAGGTGATCGTGGTGATGCTGCTGGGTCAGTTCGAATACAGATTTACCGCCTTCGAAATTATGACGGGTAACAATGCCCGCGTCATCAAACTGGTTCAGCACGCGATATACGGTGGCCAGCCCAATCTCTTCACCCATGTCGATAAGACGTTTATAAAGGTCTTCCGCACTGACATGGTGATTGTCTGGACCCTGAAGCACTTCCAGGATTTTTAACCGAGGAAGCGTTACTTTCAGGCCAGCCTTCTTTAATGCGGTATTGTTGTCAGTCATGCGGAATCTGTCCTGTTGCTAAACGATTCACTTCTCTGGGAAGTGACAGAAAATGCACCTGGGATAATGCGTCTCATTATAGAACTGCCATGCCTAAATGAAAACTGCAAGTCTCAGGCAAAGTATGCTTATAAAAACGTGGTATCACCTACAAACTTGCTCAAAGGAAACCACATTTTGCCAGGGAGACATTGTACAGGTCTGGGCGAAAAAGTTAAAAGTTTGTAGCAATTAATTTAATCGGTTTTACCTGGAAAAGGGGCGCAACCCGCGTTGCGCCGTAAAAAATCAGGCGTTGAGAATATCGTCCAGATGCAGTTCTTCGCGGATCTGCTTAACCCACTTCTCTACACGCTCTGCGGTCAGTTCTGGCTGACGGTCTTCGTCAATGGCAAGTCCGACAAAATGATCGTCATCGGCCAGGCCTTTAGAGGCTTCGAAGTGGTAACCGGCAGTCGGCCAGTGGCCCACAATAACCGCGCCATTAGGCTCAATGATGTCGCGAATCGTCCCCAGCGCATCACAGAAGTACTCGGCGTAATCTTCCTGATCGCCACAACCGAACAGGGCAACCAGCTTGCCGTTGAAGTCCACCTCTTCCAGCGTCGGGAAGAAATCGTCCCAGTCGCACTGGGCTTCACCATAGTACCAGGTTGGAATACCCAGCAGCAGAATGTCATAGCCCTCGAGATCTTCTTTGCTGCTCTTGGCGATGTCATGCACATCAGCAACGTCTTTACCGAGCTGTTTCTGAATGTTTTTTGCGATATTTTCGGTATTGCCGGTATCACTGCCGAAGAAAATGCCGATGATTGCCATGAGTAAAATAACCTCTTGAAACTTAATGGTATGGTGGCGCAATTCGGCCACGGATAAGGGCAATAATAGCAGAACTGGCAACCCTGCGGAAACCGCTATCGCGCAGGACTGCACTCTGTGCTACATGAAAAGGGCGATAAAGGGGTTTTTCAGACTTATGCCTGGCTGCGCAGCGTCTCAAGTTGGGCGATGAGCATCTCTTCAATAAGCTCGCTGCGGCTGATATTACGCGCCTCTGCCAGCTCGTTAAGCGCATCGACCGCGTCGGCGTTGAGCTTCAGTTCGACACGCTTAAGCCCACGATTTTTATCGCGTTTAAGCTGATTGCGTTTATTGATACGCAGCTGTTCATCGCGCGAAAGCGGATTCGTTTTCGGTCGTCCCGGTCGACGCTCATTCGCGAACAGATCTAGTGTCGTACGGTCCGTTTGTTCTTTGGCCATGATTATGAGACTTCGGGGGAAACACGCCGCCCTGCTAAAGCCCGGGCGATAAGCGCGCCATCATACATCACCAAAAACGGCACGCCAACGACTGGAAGCCCGTCATCTTCCAGTCGCTCTCTTTTTAATCAATTTGCAGTATCAGCGAGATAGCGGCGAATGGCGCGCAGTACAGCATCCGGTTTTTCCGCATGCACCCAGTGTCCGGCACCGGCAATGACGTGGGCGCGCGCCTGCGGGAATTGTGCCAGCAGCGTGTCGCGGTACGCGTCGGTAATATAAGGAGAGTTACCGCCGCGAATAAAGAGGGCAGGATGCGGCCAGGCGGGAACGGTTTCCCAGCCCACGATGTGGTTGTACTGGTCCCACAGCACCGGCACGTTAAAACGCCACTGCCCGTCAACAAACGACTTCAAAAGGAACTGCACCACGCCTTCTTCATCAAGATGCTCACGCATAACCGCTGCAGCCTGCTGACGAGTGGAAACGCCAGCTTCGGTTACGGCATTGATCGCCGCGAAAATCTCATCGTGACGGCGAACGTCGTAATCCACAGGCGCAACGTCAATCACCACAAGCCCGGAAATTCGTTCTGGCGCCAGCGCGGTGAGCGCCATAACCGCTTTACCGCCCATTGAATGCCCGATGAGGGTCACCTTCTGCAGGTTGTGCGCGTCCAGCGTATCCAGCAGATCCTGCGCCATTGCCGCATAGGTCATCTCGTCTGAGCGGCCGGAAAGCCCGTGGTTGCGCATATCGACCTGCAAAATATCGTGATCGGTAACCAAATCACGGGCCAGCACGCCCAGGTTATCCAGGCTGCCAAAAAGTCCATGAACCAGCACGATGGGGGAATTATTGTTCGGCGATTGTGCAGTTTGCGCTCGGGTATTCAATTTCATGGCAAAGTTCTTTTTTTACGTATGTCAGGTTAGGGTATCATGTTGACCATTCTGCCGCCCGGCTGCAAGGTTCCAGTTTAATCTGACTTTTGCCGCCAACCTGGTTTGACGCTATCCGCTGTTGGGATTTGACCTTATAATCCCAATGACTTGTATTCAGATAAGATATCGCACTGGATTAAGATGAAAACAATCGAAGTTGATGACGAACTCTATCAGTATATTGCCAGCCAGACGCGGCATATCGGGGAGAGCGCGTCCGACATTTTACGGCGCATGCTTAAAATTTCCGCCGCTTCACAGCCTGCCACCCCAGTTACCAAAGATGTCGTGTCTCAGCCGAGCGTTGCTGCACAAGCAAAACCTGCCGTGACGCCGGTAAAAGATAAAGTGCGCGCGATGCGCGAACTGCTGCTCTCCGACGAATATGCGGAGCAGAAAAAGGCGGTTAACCGTTTTATGCTGGTGCTGTCTACACTTTACTCCCTGGATAACAAAGCGTTTGCTGAAGCGACCGAGTCGCTGCACGGCCGTACCCGCGTCTATTTCGCGGGCGACGAGCAGACGCTGCTGCAAAATGGCAATCAAACCAAACCTAAACATGTCCCTGGCACTCCGTACTGGGTGATCACCAATACCAATACGGGCCGCAAGTGCAGCATGATTGAACACATCATGCAGTCCATGCAGTTCCCGGCGGAATTGATTGAAAAGGTTTGCGGTACAATTTAACCCTTGCATCATAAGGACCCGGTAATGGCAAATCACAGCCGTGCAGGCCAACCTGCACAACAAAGCGATTTGATTAACGTCGCTCAGCTGACCGCGCAGTATTACGTGCTGAAACCGGTCGTGGGCAACGCAGAACACGCAGTGAAGTTTGGTACATCTGGTCACCGCGGCAGCGCGGCGCGCCACAGCTTTAACGAACCGCACATTCTGGCCATTGCTCAGGCCATTGCGGAAGAGCGCGCTAAAAACGGCGTTACCGGTCCGTGCTACGTGGGCAAAGATACCCATGCGCTGTCTGAACCGGCGTTTATTTCCGTGCTGGAAGTGCTGGCGGCGAACGGTGTGGACGTGATTGTTCAGGAGAATAATGGGTTTACTCCAACACCAGCGGTATCAAACGCGATCCTTGTGCACAACAAAAAAGGTGGCGCGCAGGCTGACGGTATCGTCATCACGCCATCCCACAACCCGCCGGAAGACGGTGGTATCAAATACAACCCGCCTAACGGCGGCCCGGCTGACACTAACGTCACCAAAGTGGTGGAAGATCGTGCAAACGCGCTGCTGGCCGACGGTCTGAAAGGCGTTAAACGTATTTCTCTTGATGAGGCGATGGCCTCCGGCCACGTGAAAGAGCAGGATCTGGTTCAGCCGTTTGTGGAAGGGCTGGCGGATATCGTCGATATGGCGGCGATTCAGAAAGCCGGCCTGAAGCTGGGCGTGGATCCGCTGGGCGGCTCCGGTATTGAGTACTGGAAGCGCATCGCCGAGCACTACAAGCTGGATCTGACCATCGTGAACGATCACGTCGATCAGACCTTCCGCTTTATGCACCTGGACAAAGACGGCGCGATCCGTATGGACTGCTCCTCCGAATGCGCGATGGCGGGCCTGCTGGCGCTGCGCGATAAATTCGACCTGGCGTTTGCTAACGACCCGGACTATGACCGTCACGGCATCGTCACCCCTGCCGGGCTGATGAATCCGAACCACTATCTGGCTGTTGCAATCAACTACCTGTTCCAGCACCGTCCGCAGTGGGGCAAAGAGGTGGCTGTCGGTAAAACGCTGGTCTCTTCTGCGATGATCGACCGCGTGGTGGACGCGCTGGGCCGCAAGCTGGTGGAAGTGCCGGTAGGCTTCAAGTGGTTCGTTGACGGTCTGCACGACGGCAGCTTTGGCTTCGGCGGCGAAGAGAGCGCAGGCGCGTCCTTCCTGCGTTTCGACGGCACCCCGTGGTCAACCGATAAAGACGGCATCATCATGTGCCTGCTGGCGGCGGAGATTACCGCGGTCACCGGTAAAAACCCGCAGGAACACTACAACGAGCTGGCTGCACGCTTTGGTGCACCAAGCTATAACCGTATTCAGGCTGGCGCGACCTCTGCCCAGAAAGCGGCTCTGTCCAAACTCTCTCCGGAGATGGTCAGCGCAAGCACCCTGGCAGGCGATCCGATCACCGCGCGTCTGACGGCGGCACCGGGTAACGGTGCGTCTATCGGCGGCCTGAAAGTGATGACCGAAAATGGCTGGTTCGCCGCGCGTCCGTCCGGTACGGAAGATGCGTACAAGATCTATTGCGAAAGCTTCCTCGGCGCTGAGCATCGCCAGCAGATTGAGAAAGAAGCGGTAGAGATTGTCAGCGAAGTGCTGAAAAACGCATAACTGCGGTTTGTGTGCCGGGCGGCACTGCGTTTGCCCGGCCTACAACAGCGATCGTAGGCCCGGTAAGCGTTAGCGCCACCGGGCTTTTTTTTAGCTGTGTTTGTTCTTCAATTCAAATCTCGGCGACACCAGACCGTACAGCGTCCAGCCCATAAAGGTCACTATCGCCCCGTACAGCATCGCTTCCTGGCCGGACGAGTAGAGCGCATAGAAACTGTATATCGCCCCAACCAGCGCCACGATATTCGCTACTCGCGCTTTGTGCGGATCCACCTTCGCCACCTTCTGAATGATCGCCAGCGCCGCCATCGACAGAATATACGGGATGATGTTCGTCACCACCGCCAGGTTGACCAGCACGTTGAACTGGCTGTTCAGCGACGGGCTGATGGTCATTAGCGATAATCCGCTCTGGAAGATGACAATTGCCAGCATCCCCTGCACCGGCGCATCGGCTTTGGTCACGCGGGAGAAGATTTTCGGGAAATAGCCTTCATCTGCCGAAGATTTAAAAACCTGTGCAATGGTGAACTGCCAGCCAAGCAGCGATCCGCAGCAGGACATCACCATCAACCCCATGATCACTTTCCCGACTTCCGGGGTGAACATCTGCGCAAAGGCCAGTCCGAACGGTGCCGTGGAGTTAGCCAGATCCATGTTTGGCACGATCCCCGCTATCACGTTGGTTGAAACGATATAGATCACCGCCGCGCCCAGCGTCCCGCCGAGAACCGCAATCGGCACGTTCTTCTCCGGGTTTTCCACCACTTCCGCATTTGCGCAGGCGGATTCCAGGCCCAGGAAAGCCCAGAGCGTCATGGCGATAGACGAGCCCACGGCGGTGAAGAACGGCACATGGTGCGGGTTCCAGGAGTTGGCGTACAGCGTCGGGCTAAACCAGAACCAGCCGATGATGCACAGACCGACCACCGGGATGATCACGCCCCAGACGGTGATGCTGCTGAGTTGTCCGGTGATGCGCGCGCCGCCAAAGTTAGCGACGGTACAGATCCACAGCACGCCGATGGTCGCCAGCCCAATTTGCACCGGGCTGAGCGTCGCGCCAAACAGCTCCGTACCGTAGCCCACGGCGGAGATGGCAATCGCCACGTTGGCGATCAGCAGCGATACCCCATAGGTATAGTTCGCCATAAAGTTGCCGGACTTGCCGAAGGCGTACTCGGCATAGCCGCCCATGCCGCCTGACTTGCGGCTGAACATCCCGCACTTGGCAAACGCCCACGCCAGCGCCATCGATCCGACAGCCGTCACCAGCCAGGAGATGATAGAGATGGTCCCCACCTCGGCAAGCTTGGTGGGCAGCATAATAATCCCGGAGCCCATCATGTTAACCATGGTGAGGATAGTCAGCTGCACCACGCCCATCTTATTGGACTTGCTCATAATTTTTCTCCTTTCAGCAGCGATGGCTGAGCAGCGGATTGTTTGATGACGTAGCAGCGAACCTGTTTACGACCCTCACACTCCTCGACGTACACGCCCTGCAGCTCCGGCGCGAAGCCCGGCAGCAGGTTGATGCCTTCTTCCAGCGCGGCAAAGTAGCGCAGCACGGAACCGCCCCAGACTTCCCCTGGAACCACGCACAGTACCCCCGGTGGGTAAGGGAGAGCGCCTTCGGCGGCGATGCGGCCTTCCGCGTCGCGCAGGGAGACCAGTTCGACCTCACCGCGCAGGTAGGCGTAGTTCGCCTCTTGCGGGTTCATCATCACGCGCGGGAAGTGAGACTTGCGGAACATCTCTTTTTGCAGCTGCTTCACGTTGTGACGGGCGTACAGGTCGTGCATCTCCTGGCAGATCTGGCGCAGGGTGTAACCCGCGTAACGTTCCGGATGCTGTTTGTAGAGGGAGGGCAGGACGTCTTTCAGCGGCACATCGCTCTCAAGCAGTTTTTCGAAGCGCACCAGCTGGGCGACCAGCTGCTGCAGCTTGCCCATGTCCTCCGCAGGGGTGAGCAGGAACAGGATCGAGTTGAGATCGCATTTTTCCGGCACGATGCCGTTTTCACGCAGGAAGTTGGCGAGAATGGTGGCAGGCACACCGAAGTCGTCATACTCCCCGGTGCGGGCGTTAATGCCCGGCGTGGTCAGCAGCAGCTTGCACGGGTCGATAAAATACTGATGCTCAGCGTAGCCTTCAAAAGCGTGCCAGCGTTCACCCGGTACGAAATGGAAGAAGCGCAGATCGGTTGCAATCTCTGCCGTGTCCCAGCTTTCCCACGCGCGGCCATCCACCGTCTCGGGCACAAATGGACGAATAAATCGGCAGTTCTCCAGGATCAGCTTGCGCGCCTCAATGCCCGTCACCACGCAGTCCATCCACATGTTGCGGCCGCTTTGCCCCTCATGCATGCGGGCGTTAATGTCCAGCGCGGCAAACAGCGGATAAAACGGGCTGGTGGAGGCGTGCATCATAAAGGCATTGTTGAGCCGCTTATGTGGGACATAGCGCTGCTGGCCTTTGATGTGGCTGTCCTTCTTGTGAATTTGCGAGGTCTGCGAGAAGCCAGCCTGCTGTTTATGCACGGACTGGGTGACCAGAATCCCCGGATCGTTTTCGTTCAGCTCCAGCAGCAGCGGCGAGCAGTCGGCCATCATCGGAATAAACTGCTCGTAACCCACCCAGGCCGAGTCAAACAGGATGTAGTCGCACAGGTGCCCAATCTTATCCACCACCTGACGGGCGTTGTAGATGGTGCCATCGTAGGTGCCCAGCTGGATCACCGCCAGGCGGAACGGACGCGCATCGCGTGCACGGCCAGGCGCCACCTCTGCCACCCGTTCACGCAGGTAGCTCTCCTCAAAGCAGTGCGCGTCAATGCCGCCGATAAAGCCGTACGGGTTGCGCGCGGTTTCCAGATAGACCGGCGTTGCCCCAGCCTGAAGGAGGGCACCGTGGTGGTTAGACTTGTGGTTATTACGGTCAAACAGCACCAGGTCGCCCGGAGTGAGCAGGGCGTTAAGCACCACTTTGTTGGACGACGAGGTGCCATTCAGCACGAAGTAGGTCTTATCGGCGTTAAAGACTTTTGCCGCATGCTGCTGGGCAATGCACGGTGCGCCTTCGTGGATCAGCAGATCCCCCATCGCCACGTCGGCGTTGCACAGATCGGAGCGGAATAACGTCTCGCCAAAGAAATCGACAAACTGATTGCCGGCAGGATGACGGCGGAAAAACTGCCCGCCCTGATGCCCCGGGCAGTCAAACGCGCTGTTGCCCTGCTTCACGTAGTCGACAAGGGCGCGGAAAAACGGCGGGCGCAGCTGGGTTTCATACTTCTGCGCGGCCGCTTCCAGCTGGCGTCCATAAAAGTCTTTGCTGGTGTCTGAATGCTCAAATACGCTGTGAATGCGCGATAAATAATCTGCCGGGATGATCTCTTCTTTGTGCGTCGCCACAAATACGGGAATGCCAAAACCGGTAGCTTCTATTTCTTCCAGGATACCGCTGGCAATATCCGTGACCGCCAGAACAATGGCGGCAACATCAATATAATCAGAAGCGCGGACATCCACCACTTCACGCTGGGTAGTAAAGCAGTCCGGACATGCACGGCTGGCTGCGATTTTTAAATTTTTCATCTTTCTCTCTTTATTTTAGGTAATAAGCGTCCCTCGATTTCTTGCAAGAAAGAAATCGATAATTTTCCGGAAAAAAAGCAATGGGTAGCCGCTGATTAAAATCAGTGAATTGCTTTTTTGATGATTGAAATTCAGTCCGCCCGGTGCGGATGAGTCTGAATCAAGATGAATGAGCGCACGAGTTCACAGGCAATTGCCTGTAAGTTAAGGTTTTTCAGGATAACCTGTAAGCGAGTGCGCCAGAAGTCGAAGGACTACCGGGCATTAAAGAGATGAAAGTCAAAGCAGTTTCGGTGGGCAAACATCATAATATGTGTTGTCCGCCTTATATGGGGCATTAAGCGATTGTTGTTTTCCATGTTTCATTTTCCTTTCAGTAATTGAAAGCATGGTCATTTTATCCAGGCAAAGGCGATTAACCGTGAAGCAGATCACCATTAACCGATCATTTCAGAAATAATTAGTCGCTTTTGATGAATAATGCAGATCAAAATTCTGAATTGTTAGTGTCACGTTAATAGATTGTGTTGTGAATGTTTGATGCGAGCGTAAATAATCAAAAAAATAACGGTTGGGATATTTATGAAATATTTTCTGAGAGGTTTCGTTTTTATTTAAAAATAAATTGAATAGTTATTCAAAGCATAAACCGATAACCGATACCGGTTTCAGTTAATAAATGACGGGGGCGCGCGGGGTCAACTTCAAGTTTCTGGCGAAGATGTCCCATATATATGCGTAAATAGTGACTATGCTCCACCGCGTTGGGTCCCCACACCTGACTTAACAGCTGGCGCTGGGTAAGAACCTTGCCGTGATTATTAAGCAGCACGGCGAGCAGGCGAAACTCGATTGGCGTGAGATGGATTTCTTCTTCACCGCGCACAATACGCCGCGCGGCCAGATCAACCCGGATATCCCCAAACGTGTAGGTTGGGTCAGCAGGCGTGGTTGCGCTGTGGCGGCGCAGGGCCACGCGCAGGCGAGCCTGTAGCTCGCCGATACCAAAAGGTTTTATCAGATAGTCGTCCGCCCCGGCATCCAGCGCGGCGATTTTATCCGTCTCTTCAGTACGGGCGGAGAGCACCAGAATCGGCATCTGGCTCCACTGACGTACCTCGCGGATAAAATCGATGCCGTCACCGTCCGGCAGGCCAAGATCGAGGATTACCAGGTCCGGCTTGCGGGTTGCGGCTTCAATTAACCCCCGCTGAAGCGTACCCGCATCATGAACGCGCAGACCATCGCCTTCCAGCGCTGCGCGCAGAAACCGGCTAATGGCGATCTCATCTTCAACAATCAGAACGTTGATCACAAATCCTCTGGTAATTCATTCAGTTCCGGCGGGGTTTCCAGAGGAAGTGTAACACAAAAACGCGCGCCGCCTTCCGGACGATTCTCCGCGAAAATGGTTCCGCCATGAACATCAATTATTGCCTGACAAATCGCCAGCCCCAGCCCCACGCCCGGGATGGCAGACTCCTTATTGCCGCGTGCGAATTTTTCGAAAATAGCCATCTCCTGTCCGGCAGGAATGCCCGGCCCGGTATCCCAGACGTCAAGACGAAGCGTGTCGTCGTCCACCGTCGCATCCACACCAATCCGGGCGCTGGGACCCGCATATTTGCCGGCGTTTTCCAGCAGATTAATTAACACTCGTTCAAACAGCGGACCGTCGACGTGAATTAACGTCAGGGGCTCGGGCATGTTCAGCGCAATATGCCGCCCACCGAGGCCGGGTTCGAGCATTTTCAGCGCGCTGCCCACCACCTCTTCAAGCGTAAGCCACTCTTTTTTGAGGTTAAAACCGCCCGACTGGATACGCGCCATATCGAGCAGGTTATTCACCAGGCGCGTGGTATTGAGCACGTGCTGACGGATTTCGCTGGCCTGCATGGCGTGTTTTGAACCTTCCGCTGCCAGGTCCAGCGTCAGGATTTCCGACTGGCCAAACAGGACGGTAAGAGGTGTGCGCAGGTCGTGTGATAGCGCCGCCAGCAGCGAGTTACGAATGCTTTCGCGCTCGCTTGCCAGCCGGGCCTGCTCTTCGCTGGCGGTGAGGGCCAGCCGTTCCAGCGCGCTGGCAACCAGCAGCGTAAAGGTCTCCAGCAGTCGCTGTTGTTCGGGGATCATCAGCTGGCGCAGATTAGTGGGCTCCACGATAACCAGCCCCAGGTTTTTATCGGCGCTGCGAAGGGGCAGAATTTGATAGGGCACGCCGGGCAGGGTGTCGGTCCCTGCACCCGCCGGTAGCCCTTTATCAAAGCTCCAGCGGGCGATGGCTTCGTCCCAGGGCGTCATGCCCGAGGCCGACGTCAGCGGGCGCAGCTTGCCGTGCTCGTCCGGGAGTAAAATCAGGTTGCTGGCATGAAAGGTCGAGCGAATAAACTGCTCGCTGGTCTGCACAATATCTAGCGGCGTGCGGCCTACCGCCAGCGATTTCGACATCTCATAAAGATGCCGCGTGCGCTGTTCGCGATAGCGGGCGATACGCGCCTGGTAGCGCACGCCAGCCGTTAAGTTCCCGATCACCAGCCCGACGGTAAGCATCACGGCGAAGGTGAGGATGTACTGTACGTCCGAGACGGCGAGCGTCCCGCGGGGGGCAATAAAGAACAGATCGAAGCTGATGACGTTAATAACCGTCGCCAGTACCGACGGCCAGCGTCCGTAAAAGAGCGCCACCACTACCACGCCCAGCAGGTAGATCATCACCAGGTTGGCCGCGTCGAAGGCAATCAGCCATTTGCTGGCGATTATAGTGATCAGGGCGCAGAGCACGACGGCGACAAGGCAGCCGCGGAGCTGAATGCGCCATTTATCGCTGAAGGCCCGGCTGTCCGGCGCGCGGCTGGGGAGGGGAGCAGGTTTATCATCCAGCGCCACGATCACCAGGTCCAGATCCGGCGCGCGGCGGGCCAGCTTGTCGGCAAAGGATTCGCGGCTAAACCAGCGGCGATGCTGGCGGCGGCCAATGACAATTTTCCCCAGGTTATGCTCCCGCGCGTAGCGCAGAATGGCTTTATCTTCCTGCGGATCGGAAAGGGTAGCGGTTTCGGCACCCAGCTCCTGCGCCAGGCGCAGCGAGCTCAGGATCGCGCGGCGCTGGTTTTCGGGCAGAGCGTGCAGCTGCGGCGTTTCGACATACACCGCATGCCAGACGCTGCCAAATTTGGCCGCCAGGCGCGCAGCGGTGCGGACCAGTTTTTCATTGCCGCTGCCGTGGCCCACGCACAGCAGAATAGCATCCCGCGTGTGCCAGACGCGCTCCTGTCCTTGCAGGTCACGCCAGGCGCGCATCTGATCGTCAACGCGGTCGGCAGTGCGACGCAGGGCCAGCTCGCGCAGGGCAATCAGGTTACCTTTGCGGAAGAAATGTTCGATGGCGCGCTCGGCCTGGCCGGCAATATAAACCTTGCCTTCGTGCAGGCGCTGGCGCAAATCGTCAGGAGGCAGGTCAACCAGCACCACCTCATCGGCAGAATCAAAGAACGGGTCGGGCACCGTCTCGCGCACCTGAATGCCGGTCACGCCGCTGACTACGTCGTTCAGGCTTTCAAGATGCTGAACGTTAACCGTTGTGAACACATCAATGCCGGCCTCGAGCAGCTCTTCAACATCCTGCCAGCGTTTGGGATGGCGTGAGCCTGGCGCATTGCTGTGCGCCAGTTCGTCCATCAGGATAAGGGCGGGACGGCGGGCGAGGGCGGCATCAATATCAAACTCCGTAACTAAACGACCACGGTGGCTGATGCGGCGGGGCGGCTGGGTAGCCAGCCCCTTCAGCAGCGACGCCGTCTCTTTGCGTCCGTGGGTTTCGACCACGCCGATCAGAATATCGAGCCCCTGCGCCCGAAGCCGCTGGGCTTCCGTCAGCATGGCGAAGGTTTTCCCGACGCCCGCGCAGGCGCCAAAGAAAATTTTCAGTTTGCCGCGATGGGCTTCAGCCGTCTGTTCAAGCAGCCTGTCCGGATCCGGGCGCATGGGCTCGTCGGTCATTTAGTTTTTCCTTAGCGCGTCCAGCGCCAGATTCAGCTCAACAATATTTACCACGGGCATGCCGATGAAGCTGACCAGCGGCTTTTGCGTGTGCTCTGCCACCAGCTTGCTCACCTGTTCGACGGTCAACTGACGGGCGGCGGCGACGCGCGGGATCTGCCAGGCCACCGCTGCCGGCGTCAGGCTGTAGTCCAGCCCGCTGGCCGAGGCGGTCACCAGCTCTACGGGCACCTCGCGGCTGGCCTGAGGATTGGCGGCACGCAGGGTTGCCACGCGTTCAGCGACGGCTTTGTCCAGCTCCGGGTTGCTGCCCGCCAGGTTACTGCCGCCGGATGCCATCGGATTATACGGGCTTTCGGCAGTGGCGGAAGGGCGTCCCTGGAAGTAGCGAGCATCCGTAAAGTTCTGACCAATCAGGCGTGAACCGCGGTTTTCGCCGTTTTGTATAATCAGCGAGCCGTTGGCCTGATCCTTAAACCACCACTGGCCCAGCGCGGTGGTTACCAGCGGGTACAGCCCGCCGGTAATGAGAGACAGCAGAATAAACAAAAGTATAGCGGGGCGTAACATCGTCATTTGATTCACCTTTTAAACCAGCCCGAACAGGGTCAACAGCAGGTCGATAGCCTTGATACCGATGAAAGGCACCACCAGCCCCCCCAGGCCGTATATCCACAGGTTGCGGCGCAGCATGGCAGCTGCGGTCAGCGGCTTATAGCTCACGCCCTTCAGCGCCAGCGGAATAAGAAAGACAATGATCAGGGCGTTGAAAATCACCGCGCTCAGAATGGCCGATGCCGGAGAGTGCAGGTGCATCACGTTCAGCGCATTGAGCTGCGGGTAGGTGGCCGCAAAGGCCGCCGGGATAATGGCGAAATACTTCGCCACGTCGTTGGCGATACTGAAGGTGGTCAGCGAACCGCGCGTCATCAGCATCTGTTTGCCGATGTGCACTACCTCAATTAGCTTGGTCGGGTTAGAGTCGAGGTCGACCATGTTGCCCGCCTCTTTTGCCGCCTGGGTACCGGAGTTCATCGCCACCGCCACGTCGGCCTGCGCCAGGGCAGGGGCATCGTTGGTACCGTCACCCGTCATCGCTACCAGACGACCTTCCGCCTGATACTGACGAATCAACGCCAGTTTCGCTTCCGGCGTGGCTTCGGAAAGGAAATCATCCACGCCCGCTTCGGCGGCAATCGCCGCGGCGGTAAGACGGTTATCCCCGGTGATCATCACCGTTTTAATGCCCATTTTACGCAGCTGGGCAAAGCGCTCTTTAATGCCGCCTTTGACGATATCTTTCAGGGCAATTACGCCCAGCACGTTCGCGCCTTCTGCCACCACCAGCGGCGTGGCCCCCTGACGGGCTACGCTTTCGACCAGGTTGTCCACTTCAGGCGGGAAGTGGCCATTGTTGGCCTCAATGTGGCGACGGATGGCGTCAACAGAGCCTTTACGGATCATGCGATCCTGAATGTTAATCCCGCTCATTCGGGTTTGCGCCGTAAACGGCACGAAGGTGGCATGCAGGCTCTGAACGTCGCGCTGGCGCAGGTTAAAGCGCTGCTTGGCGAGAACAACAATGCTTCGGCCTTCCGGGGTTTCATCGGCAAGCGAGGAGAGCTGTGCCGCATCCGCCAGCGTTTTTTCATCCACGCCCGGGGCGGGTAAGAATTCGGATGCCTGGCGGTTACCGAGGGTAATGGTCCCGGTTTTATCCAGCAGCAAGACATCCACGTCACCGGCGGCTTCAACCGCGCGCCCGCTGGTGGCGATAACGTTAGCACCGAGCATACGGCTCATGCCGGCCACGCCGATGGCCGACAGCAGGCCGCCGATGGTGGTAGGGATCAGGCAGACCAGCAGCGCCACCAGCACGGTGATGGTGACCGGAGTGCCGCCATAGGCGGAAAATGGCCACAGCGTCGCGGTTGCCAGCAGGAAGACGATGGTCAAAGCTATCAGCAGGATGGTCAGGGCAATTTCGTTCGGTGTTTTACGGCGCTGAGCGCCTTCCACCATGGCGATCATCCGGTCGAGGAAGGTTTCGCCCGGGTTGACGCTGCACTGGATCACCAGCCAGTCGGAAAGAATGCGCGTCCCACCCGTTACGGAGGCAAAATCACCGCCGGATTCACGGATCACAGGTGCGGATTCCCCGGTAATGGCGCTTTCATCTACCGATGCGCCACCTTCAATGACTTCTCCGTCGCACGGGATGATGTCGCCAGCTTCCACCAGCACCACATCACCTTTACGTAGTTCATCCGCCGGAACGTGGTCCATCTGCGCGCCGTATTTCGGTTCACGTAATTTCCGCGCAAACGCCGTTTTTTTCACCCCTTTCAGGCTGTTGGCCTGCGCTTTACTCCGGCCTTCCGCCAGCGCTTCGGCAAAGTTGGCGAATAGCACGGTAAACCACAGCCACAGGCTGATGGCCCCGGTGAACATCGCGTTTCCCGGCATGTGACCCGTCCCCATGGCAATCGCCAGTGCGGTGGTCAGGACGCTGCCGGCCCAGACGATAAACATCACCGGGTTGTGCCATTGCACGCGCGGGCTCAGCTTTTTGACCGCATCCATAAGCGCCTGACGAACTAACGTCGGTTCGAGCAGGGCCAGTTGTTTACGACTCATGACAAATACTCCGCAAAATCAGCGTAAAGAGAGAGTTTCCGCGACCGGGCCTAACGCGAGGGCGGGGATAAAGGTCAGGGCGCCGACCAGCAACACGGTGCCCGTCAGCAGGCCGATAAACAGCGCGCCGTGGGTCGGTAACGTCCCGGTGGTGGTCGGTTGGATTTTTTTATTTACCAGCGATCCGGCAATCGCCATAACCGGCACAATGATCCCGAAGCGGCCCACGAACATGCAGAACGCCAGCAGACAGTTCCAGAACGGAGAGTTGGCGCTTAAGCCTGCAAAGGCACTACCGTTGTTGTTGGCGGCCGAGGAGACGGCATACAGCACTTCGCTAAAGCCGTGAATGCCCGGATTAAAGATGCCGCTGCGTCCGGCCTCGGTCATCAGGGCCAGCGCGGTGCCGAGCAGCACAAGCGCCGGGGTGACCAGAATCGCCAGCGCGGTTAATTTCATCTCGCGAACGTCGATTTTTTTACCGAGGTATTCCGGGGTGCGGCCAATCATCAGACCGGCAATAAACACCGCCAGCAGCACGAACAGGAGCATGCCGTAAAGACCGGAGCCCACGCCGCCAAACACCACCTCGCCGATCTGCATCAGCCACATCGGGATCATGCCGCCCAGCGCGGTGAAAGAGTCATGCATGGCGTTTACCGCCCCGCACGAGGCTGCTGTGGTGACGACTGCATAAAGGCTACTGGCAAGAATGCCGAAGCGGCTCTCTTTGCCTTCCATATTAATAGTGCTGTTCGCCCCAAGCAGCATGAAATGGGGGTTGCCGCTCCATTCAGCCCACATCACCAGCGCCACGCAGACCACGAAGATCAGCGACATGGTCCAGAGCAGTGTGCGGCCCTGACGGCGATCGTTGACCACATCACCAAAGGCGAAACAGAGCGCGGCGGGGATCAGGAAGATCGCCAGCATCTGCACAAAATTGGTCAGGGCTGTAGGGTTTTCAAACGGATGCGACGAGTTGGCGTTGAAGAATCCGCCGCCGTTGGTGCCGAGCATCTTGATGGCTTCCTGCGACGCCACTGGCCCCATCGGCAGGAGCTGTTTTGCCCCTTCCAGCGAGGTATAAGGCGCGTAAGGCAGCAGGTTTTGCAGGGCGCCCTGCTGAATAAAGAACAGCGCGATAAGCAACGCAATCGGCAGCAGGATCCACAGCGTAATGCGCGTCAGATCCACCCAGGCGTTACCCAGGGTACCGATTTTCTGACGTGCAAACGCGCGCGTCAGCGCGAAAATTACCGCGATACCGCTGGCGGCAGAGAGGAAGTTCTGCACGGTTAATCCAGCCATCTGGCTGAAATAGCTAAGCGTGGTTTCACCGGCATAGGACTGCCAGTTGGTGTTGGTAACAAAACTGACCGCCGTGTTCAGCGCAAGATGCCAGGACAGGCCCGGTAACCCTTGCGGATTCAGCGGCAGGCTACCCTGCAGCATCAGCATGGCAAAAAGCGCAATGAGCCCAACGATGTTCAGCAGCAGAATGGCGATCAGATATTCACGCCAGTTCATCTCCCGATCGACTATCCCCAGTACGCGCCAGATCCCTTTTTCAACGCTTCCCGTGCCGGGCAGGGGGACGTTGTTGATCAATCGCGCCAGTCCCGTTCCCAGCGGTCTTGCCAGAACGAACAATACCACTAAGAAGCTGGCAATAAGCAAAAACGCCTGAGCAGCCATCAGAATGCCTCCGCGTTAATCAGGGCATAGACCAGATAACCCAATAACAGGAACACCAGCACGATGCCGGCAATAAGACCTGCACTCACAATCCACCTCCGGGTGACTTTTGTTGTTGTGCTAACGGTAGGATTTATGGCGCAAAGATTTCGCAAAAATCAGAAGGGTGGGTGTAAAAAAAGTATAAAAATGGCAAAGCCCACAATTTAACTATTGATAAGTAAATCGTTAACTTTTTTGTAACTTAATTACGGCGCGAATGTAAATATTCACTAAATGGATAAAAATAAGTGGTCGGATGAGTAGTAAAATTACAAACAAAGCGATATTATTTTAGCCAGGTCACAGATTTCACATTTTCCGGAGAAGGTTTCCGGCCAACTACAGGGGAGAAAAATATGGATCTTTATAAAGAGTATCCGGCTCATATCGTGTTCATGCGTCGCACTTTCGCCGTAGTGGCTGGCGTGCTGGCCCTGCCGGTGATGCTGTTCTGGAAAGATCGCGCGCGTTTTTACAGCTATCTGCACCGCGTCTGGGCGAAAACCAGCGAGAAGCCGGTGTGGATGGATCAGGCAGAGAAAGCGACCTGCGATTTCTATTGATACAACGCTGACGCGTAGCCATAAAAAAACCGCCAATAGCAATATGGCGGTTTTTTTGTCCCTCAGGATTCGCGGTCCGTTGGGTAGTCTTCAAGCCCTCGTCAGAGGCTTCCAAGAATATCTCGGGTCCTTAAGTAATCAAACTGCCACTCCCTAAATATATTCTTAAAAACCTTTTCTGTGGATTACGTTTTACGCCAGGGCCAACTACTATGCAGCGTCCCTTTCCGCCATCTCGCACATGGGCACCGGTCCCGGGAAAGGCGTCACCACAACCGTAAGTCAGGCTCTCGTCAGGGCTTGTGTCCACCGATTTATCACCGGTGGTGAACGGTGGAGCGGTTAGCAGCAGGGACCGCATAGTGAAACGCTATATATGCATCGCGTTCATTGTCGCCAGCGTACTCGTTGTAAAGAGTGATGAACCTAATGCGTTTGTCGCTTTAACCACGATAGCGCAGGACAAGTAGCGTTAAGGCCGCCCCGGGCGGCCTTTTTTATTTCATCCCGTCTACACTTCATGGCAAAGTAGTTCAATGCATGCTTTTTCCTTGTACGGCATGCCCTTATGGACATAATGGACAATAGCCTGGAGTTTTATGCCCACCCATCTGGTTTGGTTTCGCGCGGATTTGCGCGTACATGACAACATCGCTCTCGCGGCAGCCTGCCGCTCTGATGACGCCAGCGTGCTGGCGCTATTTATCGCCACGCCTGAGCAGTGGCAGCAGCATGATATGGCTCCGCGGCAGGCGGCTTACCTCAAATCACACCTGAACGAACTGCAGCACGCGCTTGCCGAGAAAGGCATTCCGCTGATCTACAAAGAGGTCAGCGATTTTACCGCGCAGCTTCATATGCTGCAGGAGATATGCCAGCAGAACGGCGTCACGCATCTTTTTTATAACTACCAGTACGAACTGAACGAACAGCAGCGGGACCGCCAGCTGGAGAAAATGCTGGGAGAGGTGGTTTGTGAGGGATTTGATGACAGCGTGATGCTGGCTCCGGGCAGCGTTATGACCGGCGGTCACGAAATGTATAAAGTGTTTACGCCGTTTAAAAATGCTTTTGTTAAGCGCCTGAAAGAGGCGCTGCCGGAGTGCGTACCCGCGCCCGCCGCCAGAGGAGAGGCTATAACCGATCTCCCCGAATTAACGTTCAACTATCCCCAACGGGCATTTGATGAACTTCTGTTCCCTGCCAGTGAGAAGGCCGCTATTGCGAAGCTGCGCCAGTTTTGCAAGCAGGGCGCGGGAGAATACGACGCGCGCAGGGATTTCCCGGCAATTGAAGGGACAAGCCGGTTATCGGCCTGCCTGGCGCTGGGCGTGCTCTCTCCTCGCCAGTGTTTGCATCGTCTTCTGGCCGAACAGCCGCAGGCGCTGGACGGTGGTGCGGGCTCGGTGTGGCTGAACGAACTTATCTGGCGTGAATTCTACCGCCATCTGATGACGTACCATCCCAATCTCTGTAAGCATCGTCCGTTCATTCCGTGGACCGACAGCGTAAAATGGCAGCACGATGAGGCACTTTTACAGGCCTGGCAAAAAGGGGAGACGGGCTATCCGATTGTGGACGCCGCTATGCGCCAGCTAAATGAAACCGGGTGGATGCACAATCGTCTGCGAATGATTACCGCGAGCTTCCTGGTGAAAGATCTGCTTATCGACTGGCGAATCGGAGAGCGCTATTTTATTTCTCAGCTGATCGATGGCGATCTGGCAGCGAATAACGGTGGCTGGCAGTGGGCGGCCTCTACCGGCACCGATGCGGCTCCCTATTTCAGGATTTTTAATCCGACCACGCAGGGGCAAAAATTTGATGCCAACGGCGACTTTATTCGCCGCTGGTTGCCCGCGCTCAGGAACGTTCCTGAAAAAGCGATCCATGACCCGTGGGCATGGGCGGATAAACAGGGCGTAAAGCTCGATTATCCCCGCCCGATTGTCGACCATAAACAGGCGCGCGTCGCCACGCTGGCGGCGTACGAAGCCGCACGAAAAGTTTGAGAGAATGATGATGAAAAACAGTGAACTGGAACGCCTGATTAACGAAAAACTTAATACCGCCTCCTTTAGCGACTATGGCCCGAATGGCCTGCAGGTCGAAGGGCGCGAAACGGTGCAGAAAATCATCACCGGCGTGACGGCAAGCCAGGCGCTGCTGGATGAGGCGGTGCGTCAGGAAGCCGACGCGGTGATTGTCCATCACGGTTACTTCTGGAAAAACGAATCGCCGATTATCCGCGGCATGAAGCGCAACCGCCTCAAAACGCTGCTGTCGAATGATATCAACCTGTACGGTTACCATCTGCCGCTGGATGCGCATCCTGAACTGGGAAATAACGTCCAGCTGGCACAGCTGTTAGGGATTACCGTGATGGGTGAAATCGAGCCGCTGGTGCCGTGGGGCGAACTGTCGATGCCGGTACCGGGGCTGGAGCTGGCCTCGTGGATCGAAGCGCGGCTGGGGCGTCGTCCGCTGTGGTGCGGAGATACCGGGCCGGATACCGTGAAGCGCGTGGCGTGGTGTACCGGCGGCGGCCAGGGCTTTATCGACAGCGCCGCGCGCTTTGGTGTTGATGCGTTTATTACCGGCGAAGTCTCCGAGCAGACGGTTCACTCTGCCCGCGAGCAGGGGCTGCATTTTTACGCGGCAGGCCACCACGCTACCGAGCGCGGCGGTATTCGCGCCCTCAGCGAGTGGCTGACGGAAAATACCGATCTGGATGTGACCTTTATTGATATTCCTAATCCGGCCTGATGAGAGGTAGTTAAGTGCAGCGAGCGCGTTGTTATCTTCTGGGTGAAACCGCGGTAGTTCTGGAGCTTGAGCCTCCCGTGACGCTTGCCACGCAAAAGCGTATCTGGCGCCTGGCACAGCGACTGCCCGAGCTACCCGGCGTGGTTGAAGCTATTCCGGGTATGAATAATATCACCGTGGTGCTACGCGATCCGCACACCGGGGCGCTGGATGCCATTGAGCGTCTTCAGCGCTGGTGGGAAGAGAGCGAGGCGCTGGAGCCAGAATCGCGGGCGATTGAGATCCCGGTTGTCTATGGCGGCAAAGGTGGTCCTGACCTTGGCGTGGTGGCCGAACACTGTGGATTAACAGTAAAGCAGGTTGTGGAGCTGCACAGCTCGGTGGATTACGTCGTCTGGTTTCTGGGTTTTCAGCCGGGCTTTCCGTATCTGGGCGGATTATCTCCCCGGCTGCATACCCCTCGTCGGGCTGAGCCGCGCCTGAGCGTACCCGCAGGAACGGTGGCGATTGGCGGTGAACAAACCGGAGTTTATCCGCTTACTTCACCGGGCGGCTGGCAGCTTATCGGGCACACCTCTATGCCACTATTTAAACCGGGGCAGGAGGCACCGATCCTCCTGCGTCCGGGTGATACCCTGCGCTTTATCCCGCAGAAGGAGGGGGTATGTTAACGCTTATTCGCGCGGGGCTTTATACCTCCGTTCAGGATGCCGGACGCTTTGGCATGCGCCAGTCCGGCGTGAGCTACTGCGGTGCGCTCGATCGTCCTTCGCTGGAGATTGCCAACCTGCTGGTAGGCAACGCGGGCAGCACGGCGGCGTTAGAAATTACGCTGGGTCAGTGCGTTATTGAATTTGGTGAGGAGACCTGGTTCGCCTTAACCGGCGCGGGCTGTGACGCGACGCTGGACGGCAAAGCGGTGTGGACCGGCTGGCGATTGCGGGCGAAAGCCGGGCAGCGTCTGACGCTTAAGCGTCCTCTACACGGCGTGCGCAGCTATCTTGCCGTGGCGGGGGGCATCGACGTGCCGGAGGTGTTGGGGTCGTCCAGCACCGACCAGAAAGCGGGAATGGGCGGCCATGAAGGACGGCTGCTGCGCGACGGCGATCGTCTTGCGATTAAGCCATCAGCGCGCCATTTCACCACCACGCAGGGCGTGAAGCAACTGCTGTGGGGGAACGTGATCCGCGCCTTGCCGGGACCGGAATATCAGGAGTTTGATGAAGCCTCAAAAGAGTCTTTCTGGCGTTCGCCGTGGAAAATCAGCCCGCAGAGTAACCGTATGGGTTACCGGCTTCAGGGGCAGCCGCTGACCCGCACGACTGACCGGGAGCTGCTTTCCCACGGGCTGCTGCCGGGGGTGATTCAGGTGCCGGGCAACGGGCAGCCCATCGTACTGATGAACGACGCGCAAACTACCGGCGGCTATCCGCGTATTGCCTGCATTATCGAAGCGGATCGCTACCATCTGGCGCAAATCCCTCTCGGTCAGCCGATTCATTTCGTGCAGTGTACGCTGGAGGAGGCGCTAAAGGCGCGGCAGGATCGGCAGCGCTATCTCGAACAGCTGGCGTGGAGGCTCGATGGTAAAGATTGATTTAAACGCCGATCTGGGGGAGGGCAGCAGCGCCGATGCGGAACTGATGACCCTGGTCTCCTCGGTCAACATCGCCTGCGGTTTTCACGCGGGCGATGCGCAAACCATGCTGGAGAGCGTGCGTAATGCCATTAAAAACGGCGTGGCGATTGGCGCTCACCCGAGCTTCCCGGACCGGGACAACTTTGGCCGTACGGCGATGGATCTGCCCCCTGAGACGGTCTACGCTCAGGTGCTCTACCAGATCGGCGCGCTGGAGGCGATAGTGCGCGCTGAGCATGGCGTGCTGCGTCACGTCAAACCGCACGGCATGCTCTATAACCAGGCAGCGAAAGATCCGGCGCTGGCGGAGGCGATTGCCCGCGCGGTGCGGGACTGCAATCCGCAGCTGATTCTGGTTGGCCTGGCGGGTAGCGAGCTTATTCGTGCCGGAGAACGGCTGGGGCTGACGACGCGGCAGGAAGTCTTTGCCGATCGGGGATACATGCCGGACGGCAGCCTGGTGCCGCGCACGCAGGCTGGTGCGCTGATTACTGACGAAAATAAAGCGTTGGCGCAGACGCTGGCGATGGTGCGCTTCGGGCGGGTGACCGCCGTGGATGGAACATCCGCAAATGTTCAGGCCGATACGGTGTGTTTACACGGCGACGGGGAGCATGCGCTCCAGTTTGCGCGACGCCTGCGGGCGGCGTTCTCTGAAGAGGGCATTCTCGTCAGCGCAGATTGATTATAAAAGGACAATGACATGCCTGAAGGTCCGGAGATCCGCCGCGCGGCGGATAGCCTGGAGGCGGCGATAAAGGGCAAACCCCTGACCGATGTCTGGTTTGCCTTTCCTCAACTTAAGCCGTTTGAAACAGAGCTGGTGGGACAGACGGTGACCCATATTGAAACGCGCGGCAAAGCGTTGCTCACGCATTTTTCCCATAACCTGACGTTATATAGCCATAACCAGCTCTACGGTGTGTGGCGCGTCGTCGATGCGGACGAGCAGCCGCAAACGACGCGCGTGCTGCGCGTCCGGTTACAAACGGCGGATAAGGCGATCCTGCTCTATAGCGCCTCTGATATCGAAATGTTAACGCCGGAGCAGCTGCTGACGCATCCGTTCTTACAGCGCGTCGGGCCGGACGTGCTGGACATGCGCCTGACGGCGAGCGACGTTAAAGCCCGGCTATTGTCTCCCCAATTCCGCAACCGCCAGTTTTCCGGGCTGTTGCTCGATCAGGCGTTTCTTGCCGGGCTGGGAAACTATCTGCGGGTGGAAATCCTTTGGCAAGTGGGGCTGGCGCCGCAGCGCAAGGCCTCTCAGCTTAGCGAGGAACAGCTGGACGCGCTGTCGCACGCGCTGCTGGATATTCCGCGGCTGTCGTACAACACGCGCGGCCTGGTAGATGAGAACAAACATCACGGGGCGCTGTTCCGCTTTAAGGTGTTCCATCGGGCGGGGAAAAAGTGCGAGCGTTGTGGTGGGGTGATTGAGAAGGCTACGATCTCTTCCAGACCGTTTTACTGGTGCCCCCGGTGCCAGATGTAAAAAAGCCGGGTGGCGGAGGTAAAAGCAAAACGGCAACGAAAGTTGCCGTTTTTAATGTTTTCACCCTCTCCCTGTGGGGGAGGGCATCAGGCCGCACCCAACGTTTTTTAGCGCTTCAGGTCAGACTTAAAATCACGCTGCTCGTAGCCGGTGTACAGCTGACGAGGACGGGCGATTTTCATGCCTTCGCTGTGCATTTCGTTCCAGTGCGCAATCCAGCCCACGGTACGCGCCATGGCGAAGATCACGGTGAACATGGAAGACGGAATGCCCATCGCTTTCAGAATAATGCCAGAGTAGAAATCGACGTTCGGGTAGAGTTTCTTCTCGATGAAGTACGGGTCGTTCAGCGCGATGTGTTCCAGCTCCATCGCCACTTCCAGCAGATCGTCTTTGGTGCCCAGCTCTTTCAGCACTTCGTGGCAGGTCTCACGCATAACGGTTGCGCGCGGGTCGTAGTTTTTGTAAACACGGTGACCGAAGCCCATCAGGCGGAAGGAGTCATTCTTGTCTTTCGCGCGACGCACGAACTCTGGAATGTGCTCAACGGTGCTGATCTCTTCCAGCATCTTCAGCGCCGCTTCGTTCGCGCCGCCGTGCGCCGGTCCCCACAGGGAGGCGATGCCCGCAGCGATACAGGCGAACGGGTTCGCGCCTGAAGAGCCTGCGGTACGGACAGTAGAGGTAGAGGCGTTCTGCTCGTGGTCAGCGTGCAGGATCAAAATACGGTCCATCGCACGTTCCAGCACCGGGTTCACTTCATACTCTTCGCACGGCGTGGAGAACATCATGCGCAGGAAGTTGCCGGCGTAGGAGAGGTCGTTACGTGGGTACACAAACGGCTGGCCGATGGAGTATTTGTAGCACATCGCCGCCATGGTCGGCATTTTGGACAGCAGGCGGAACGCCGCGATATCACGGTGACGCGGGTTATTCACGTCAAGTGAGTCGTGGTAGAACGCCGCCAGCGCACCGGTAATCCCGCACATCACCGCCATTGGGTGAGAGTCACGACGGAACGCATGGAACAGACGGGTAATCTGCTCATGGATCATGGTGTGACGGGTTACGGTGGTTTTGAATTCATCGTACTGCGCCTGCGTCGGCTTTTCGCCGTTCAGCAGGATGTAGCACACTTCCAGGTAGTTGGATTCGGTGGCTAACTGATCGATGGGGAAGCCGCGATGGAGCAGGATACCTTCGTCACCGTCAATGTAGGTGATTTTGGATTCGCAAGATGCGGTAGAGGTAAATCCAGGGTCAAAGGTAAATACCCCTTTGGAACCCAGCGTACGGATATCAATAACATCCTGACCGAGCGTGCCTTTTAGCACATCCAGTTCAATAGCATCATCACCATTTAGGGTGAGTTTTGCCTTTGTATCAGCCATTTACGGTCTCCTTAGCGCCTTATGCTTAAGACTGCTTTTACCGGATTTGCCTTCAGCTGTTAATCACCGTTACCAGATTGTTATTTGGCTTACCGCTCAGCTCACGAGGAGTAACCAGGGTACAGAGCTATGGCGCCTTGCAGGTAAACGAATGAAATATCAGTGAAACAACAGCAAATCAGCGTTTTTGCAGTCCGAATTATTCAAACCTGTATATCACTAATAACTGTCCTGATAACTTCGGTCAATACCATCACACTGTTACATAACTATTTGTCAGGTGAAAGAGAGACCTCATAACTTTTGCGCATTATATGCCTTTTCTGATGACGTTTGTAACAATATTGTTTAACATTTGTCAAATCAGATGATTAAAAATTAAAAAGATGTTGTTATCGTGACCCTGATCACTGTTCCAGAGAAAACCCAACAAACTGTATGTAGGTTAATTGTAATGATTTTGTGAACGGCCTATACTGCCGCCAGGTCTCCGGAACACCCTGCAATCCCGAGCCACCCAGCGTTGTAACGTGTCGTTTTAGCATTTGGAAGCAATGTTTTGCATGACGCGCAGTTATAGAAAAGGAACGCTGCTTGACCCGCATCGCAGTCCGGAGGAAGGAAACAATAAGAACAGCATGTGGGCGTTATTCATGATAAGAAATGTGAAAAAACAAAGACCTGTCAATCTGGATCTCAAAACGATCCGGTTCCCCGTAACAGCAATAGCGTCCATTCTGCACCGTGTTTCTGGTGTGATTACGTTTGTGGCGGTCGGTATTTTGCTGTGGTTACTGGGCACCAGCCTCTCTTCCCCTGAAGGATTCCTCCAGGCCTCGGCCATCATGAATAGCTTCTTCGTGAAATTTATCATGTGGGGCATTCTCACCGCGCTGGCCTATCACGTTGTTGGCGGCGTACGCCACATGCTGATGGACTTTGGCTATCTGGAAGAGACGTTCGAGGCCGGGAAACGTACCGCGAACATTTCATTTGTGATCACTGTCGTGCTTTCACTTCTCGCAGGAGTTCTCGTATGGTAAGCAACGCCTCCGCATTAGGACGCAACGGCGTACATGACTTCATTCTGGTCCGCGCTACCGCCATCGTCCTCACGCTTTACATCATCTATATGATCGGTTTCTTCGCGACCAGCGGCACGCTGACGTGGGAAATCTGGAGTGGTTTCTTCGGATCGGCCTTCACCAAAGTGTTCACCCTGCTGGCCCTGTTCTCCATCCTTATCCATGCCTGGATCGGCATGTGGCAGGTGTTGACCGATTACGTTAAACCGCTGGCGATTCGCCTTCCGCTGCAACTGATTATTGTTGTTGCGCTGCTGGTTTACGTCATTTATGGATTTGTTGTGGTGTGGGGTGTGTAATGAAACTGCCAGTCAGAGAATTTGATGCTGTTGTGATTGGTGCGGGTGGCGCAGGTATGCGCGCCGCACTGCAAATTTCCCAGAGCGGCCAGACCTGTGCGCTGCTCTCTAAAGTGTTCCCGACCCGTTCCCACACTGTGTCCGCGCAGGGCGGTATTACCGTTGCGCTGGGTAACTCCCATGAAGATAACTGGGAATGGCACATGTACGACACGGTAAAAGGTTCCGATTACATCGGCGACCAGGATGCCATCGAATATATGTGTAAAACCGGCCCGGAAGCGATTCTGGAGCTGGATCACATGGGTCTGCCGTTCTCCCGTCTGGAAAATGGCACCATCTATCAGCGTCCGTTTGGCGGCCAGTCGAAAAACTTCGGCGGCGAGCAGGCGGCACGCACCGCGGCGGCGGCTGACCGTACTGGTCACGCGCTGCTGCACACCCTGTATCAGCAGAACCTGAAAAACCATACCACCATCTTCTCCGAGTGGTATGCGCTGGATCTGGTGAAAAACGCCGATGGCGCAATTGTTGGCTGTACCGCGCTGTGCATCGAAACCGGTGAAGTGGTTTACTTCAAAGCCCGCGCGACCGTGCTGGCGACCGGCGGTGCAGGCCGTATTTACCAATCCACCACCAACGCCCACATTAACACCGGTGACGGTGTTGGTATGGCTATCCGCGCGGGCGTGCCGGTGCAGGACATGGAGATGTGGCAGTTCCACCCAACCGGTATCGCCGGTGCGGGCGTGCTGGTCACCGAAGGCTGCCGCGGTGAAGGTGGCTACCTGCTGAACAAACACGGCGAGCGCTTCATGGAGCGTTATGCCCCGAATGCGAAAGACCTGGCGGGTCGTGACGTGGTGGCGCGTTCCATCATGATCGAAATCCGTGAAGGCCGCGGCTGCGATGGCCCATGGGGTCCACACGCGAAGCTGAAGCTCGACCATCTGGGTAAAGAAGTGCTGGAATCCCGTCTGCCGGGCATCCTGGAACTGTCCCGTACTTTCGCGCACGTCGATCCGGTGAAAGAGCCGATCCCGGTTATCCCAACCTGCCACTACATGATGGGCGGTATTCCGACCAAAGTGACCGGTCAGGCGCTGACCGTGAACGAGCAGGGCGAAGACGTGGTTATTCCTGGCCTGTTCGCGGTGGGCGAAATCGCCTGCGTATCCGTACACGGTGCCAACCGTCTGGGCGGTAACTCGCTGCTGGACCTGGTGGTATTTGGTCGTGCGGTGGGTCTGCATCTGCAGGAGTCCATTGCCGAGCAGGGCGCGCTGCGTGATGCAACCGACGACGAAATCGACGCCTCTCTTGAACGCCTCAACCGCTGGAACGGTAACCGTAACGGCGAAGATCCGGTGGAAATCCGTAAAGCGCTGCAGGAGTGCATGCAGCACAACTTCTCGGTATTCCGCGAAGGCGATGCGATGGCCAAAGGCCTAGAGCAGCTGAAGGCGATCCGCGAGCGTCTGAAAAATGCCCGTCTGGACGACACCTCCAGCGAGTTCAACACCCAGCGCGTTGAGTGCCTGGAGCTGGATAACCTGATGGAAACCGCATTCGCAACCGCCATGTCGGCAAACTTCCGTACCGAAAGCCGTGGCGCCCATAGCCGCTTCGACTTCCCGGATCGTGACGATGAAAACTGGCTGTGCCATTCCCTGTATCTGCCAGAGTCGGAAACCATGACGCGTCGTAACGTCAACATGGAACCGAAACTGCGTCCGGCGTTCCCGCCGAAGATTCGTACTTACTAATGCGGAGACAGGATAATGAAACTCGAATTCTCAGTTTATCGTTATAACCCGGATGTTGATGACGCTCCGCGCATGCAGGACTACACCCTCGAAGCGGAAGAAGGTCGTGACATGATGCTGCTGGATGCCTTAATCCAGCTGAAAGAGAAAGATCCTACGCTGTCGTTCCGCCGCTCCTGCCGTGAAGGGGTATGTGGCTCTGACGGTGTGAACATGAACGGCAAAAACGGCCTGGCCTGCATCACGCCAATTTCAGCGCTGCAGCGTCCTGGTCAAAAAATTGTTATCCGTCCTCTGCCAGGCCTGCCGGTCGTGCGTGATTTGGTGGTAGACATGGGGCAATTCTATGCACAATATGAGAAGATTAAGCCTTACTTATTGAATAATGGGCAAAATCCACCCGCTCGTGAGCACTTACAGTCTCCTGAGCAGCGTGAAAAACTCGATGGTCTGTACGAGTGTATTCTCTGCGCATGCTGTTCAACGTCCTGCCCGTCGTTCTGGTGGAACCCGGACAAGTTTATCGGCCCTGCGGGTCTGCTGGCTGCCTATCGCTTCCTGATCGACAGCCGAGACACCGAAACCGACAGCCGTCTGGAAGGATTAAGTGACGCTTTCAGCGTATTCCGCTGCCATAGCATCATGAACTGCGTCAGTGTGTGTCCGAAGGGGCTGAACCCGACGCGCGCCATCGGCCATATTAAGTCGATGCTGCTGCAGCGCAGTGCGTAAGTTGTGAGAGGGGAGCGCTGTTCCCCTCACCCTAAACCCTCTCCCAAAGGGAGAGGGAATAATTGCAGAAACCTTTAAAAACTGCCCTGAAGTCTAGACAGTTTCTAAAGGTTCCTTCGCGGGCCAAATGAAAAGAGCTCGCAGGTGAACCCCGGCACGTACACGCGGTGTGCGTGGTAGTTTCTACGGCGAAAGTAAGCATAAAAATGCTTAAGGGATCACGATGCAGAACGGCGCAATGAAAGCCTGGCTGGACTCTTCTTACCTCTCTGGTGCCAACCAGAGCTGGATAGAACAGCTCTATGAAGACTTCTTAACCGATCCTGACTCAGTGGACGCAAACTGGCGTTCCATGTTCCAGCAGTTGCCTGGTACAGGGGTCAAACCGGATCAATTCCATTCCAAAACACGTGATTATTTCCGTCGTCTGGCGAAGGATGCCTCACGTTACTCTTCTGCGATTTCCGACCCTGACACCAATGCGAAGCAGGTTAAAGTCCTGCAGCTTATCAACGCTTATCGCTTCCGCGGTCACCAGCATGCGAATCTCGATCCGCTGGGACTGTGGCAGCAGGAACGTGTGGCCGATCTCGATCCGGCGTATCACGATCTGACCGAGGCCGATTTCCAGGAAAGCTTTAACGTAGGTTCCTTTGCTATCGGCAAAGACACGATGAAGCTGGGCGATCTGATTGACGCGCTCAAGCAAACCTACTGCGGCTCCATCGGCGCGGAATATATGCACATTACCTCTACCGAAGAGAAACGCTGGATCCAGCAGCGCATCGAATCCGTAGCGGGCCACGCGACCTTCTCGGCCGACGAGAAGAAACGCTTCCTCAGCGAACTGACCGCAGCGGAAGGGCTTGAGCGCTATCTGGGCGCGAAGTTCCCGGGCGCAAAACGCTTCTCGCTGGAAGGTGGCGACGCGCTGGTGCCGATGCTGAAAGAGCTGATTCGCCACGCAGGCAAGAGCGGCACCCGTGAAGTGGTGCTCGGCATGGCGCACCGTGGTCGTCTGAACGTGCTGGTCAACGTGCTGGGTAAAAAACCGCAGGACCTGTTCGACGAATTCGCGGGCAAACATAAAGAACACCTCGGCACCGGCGACGTGAAGTACCACATGGGCTTCTCGTCAGATATCGAAACCGAAGGCGGTCTGGTTCACCTGGCGCTGGCGTTCAACCCGTCACACCTGGAAATCGTCAGCCCGGTGGTTATCGGTTCCGTGCGCGCGCGTCTGGATCGTCTGGACGAGCCGAGCAGCAATAAAGTGCTGCCAATCACCATTCACGGTGATGCGGCGGTCACAGGGCAGGGCGTGGTTCAGGAAACCCTGAACATGTCGAAAGCGCGTGGTTATGAAGTGGGCGGTACCGTTCGCATCGTGATCAACAACCAGGTGGGCTTCACCACCTCTAACCCGCTGGATGCCCGTTCTACCCCGTACTGCACCGACATCGGTAAGATGGTACAGGCGCCAATCTTCCACGTTAATGCGGATGACCCGGAAGCCGTTGCTTTCGTTACTCGTCTGGCGCTGGACTTCCGTAATACCTTTAAGCGCGATGTGTTCATTGACCTCTTCTGCTACCGCCGTCACGGCCACAACGAAGCGGATGAGCCAAGTGCAACCCAGCCGCTGATGTACCAGAAAATCAAAAAACACCCGACGCCGCGCAAAATCTATGCTGACAAGCTGGAAAGCGACAAGGTGGCGACGCTGGAAGATGCGACCGAAATGGTCAACCTCTACCGCGACGCGCTGGATGCGGGTGAATGCGTGGTGAAAGAGCTGCGCCCGATGAACATGCACTCCTTTACCTGGTCGCCGTACCTCAACCACGAGTGGGATGAGAGCTACCCGAACAAGGTTGAGATGAAGCGCCTGCAGGAGCTGGCTAAACGCATCAGCACCGTGCCGGATGCTATCGAGATGCAGTCTCGCGTGGCGAAAATCTACGCCGACCGTCAGTCCATGGCGGCAGGCGAGAAGCTGTTCGACTGGGGCGGGGCGGAAACGCTGGCCTACGCAACGCTGGTTGACGAAGGCATTCCTGTTCGTCTGTCCGGTGAGGACGCGGGCCGTGGGACCTTCTTCCACCGTCACGCAGTGGTTCACAACCAGTCTAACGGTTCAACCTACACTCCGCTGCAGCACGTGCATAACGGTCAGGGCCAGTTCAAGGTCTGGGACTCCGTGCTGTCTGAAGAAGCGGTCCTGGCATTCGAATACGGCTACGCCACTGCGGAACCGCGCACCCTGACCATCTGGGAAGCGCAGTTCGGCGACTTCGCCAACGGTGCGCAGGTCGTTATCGACCAGTTCATCTCCTCCGGCGAGCAGAAGTGGGGCCGCATGTGTGGCCTGGTGATGCTCCTGCCGCACGGTTATGAAGGCCAGGGTCCGGAGCACTCCTCCGCGCGTCTGGAACGTTATCTGCAGCTCTGCGCCGAGCAGAACATGCAGGTCTGCGTGCCGTCCACCCCGGCGCAGGTCTACCACATGCTGCGTCGTCAGGCGCTGCGCGGTATGCGCCGTCCGCTGGTGGTGATGTCGCCGAAATCCCTGCTGCGTCATCCGCTGGCGGTGTCCAGCCTGGAAGAGCTGGCGAACGGTACCTTCCTGCCGGCCATCGGTGAAATTGACGAGCTGGATCCGCAGGCCGTGAAGCGTGTGGTGATGTGTTCTGGTAAAGTTTATTACGACCTGCTGGAACAGCGCCGCAAGAACGATCAGAAAGATGTCGCCATCGTGCGTATCGAACAGCTTTATCCGTTCCCGCATCAGGCGATGCAGGAAGTGCTGAAACAGTACGCTCACGTACATGATTTTGTCTGGTGCCAGGAAGAGCCGCTCAACCAGGGCGCATGGTACTGCAGCCAGCATCATTTCCGTGAAGTGATTCCATTTGGGTCAGCCCTGCGCTATGCAGGTCGCCCGGCCTCCGCCTCTCCGGCGGTAGGGTATATGTCCGTTCACCAGAAGCAGCAACAAGATCTGGTCAATGACGCGCTGAACGTCGATTAATTAAAGGATACATAATGAGTAGCGTAGATATTCTTGTTCCCGACCTGCCTGAATCCGTAGCAGATGCGACCGTCGCTACCTGGCACAAAAAACCAGGCGATGCCGTTAAGCGCGATGAAGTGCTGGTAGAAATCGAAACTGACAAAGTGGTACTGGAAGTACCGGCTTCGGCGGATGGCGTTCTGGACGCGGTGCTGGAAGATGAAGGCACCACCGTCACCTCTCGTCAGATCCTGGGACGCCTGCGTGAAGGCAACAGCGCGGGCAAAGAGTCCAGCGCGAAGTCTGAAGAGAAAGCCTCTACGCCGGCTCAGCGCCAGCAGGCTTCTCTGGAAGAACAGTCTAACGACGCCCTCAGCCCGGCGATCCGTCGCCTGCTGGCTGAACACAGCCTTGACCCGGCAGCCATCAAAGGCACCGGTGTGGGCGGTCGTCTGACCCGCGAAGACATCGACAAGCACCTGGCGAAAGCGCCTGCTCAGGCGGAAGCGAAAGCCCCTGTGGCCGCGCCGGCAGCTCAGCCTGCTCTGGGTGCCCGCAGCGAAAAACGCGTACCGATGACCCGCCTGCGTAAGCGCGTGGCCGAGCGTCTGCTGGAAGCGAAAAACTCCACCGCGATGCTGACCACCTTCAACGAAGTGAACATGAAGCCAATCATGGATCTACGTAAGCAGTACGGTGACGCGTTTGAAAAACGTCACGGTATCCGTCTGGGCTTTATGTCCTTCTACGTGAAGGCGGTGGTTGAAGCGCTGAAACGCTACCCGGAAGTGAACGCGTCTATCGATGGCGATGACGTGGTTTACCACAACTACTTCGACGTCAGCATGGCGGTTTCTACCCCACGCGGCCTGGTGACCCCGGTTCTGCGTGATGTGGATACCCTGGGTATGGCTGATATCGAGAAGAAAATCAAAGAGCTGGCCGTGAAAGGCCGCGACGGCAAGCTGACCGTAGACGACCTGACCGGCGGTAACTTCACCATTACCAACGGCGGCGTATTCGGCTCGCTGATGTCTACCCCGATCATTAACCCGCCGCAGAGCGCGATCCTGGGTATGCATGCCATTAAAGATCGCCCGATGGCGGTTGACGGTAAAGTTGAGATCTTGCCGATGATGTACCTGGCGCTCTCTTACGACCACCGCCTGATCGACGGCCGCGAGTCCGTGGGCTTCCTGGTAGCCATTAAAGAGCTGCTGGAAGATCCAACGCGTCTGCTGCTCGACGTCTAGTAACGATTTAGCATCACCTGCCCCGTGGACCGGCACACGCTGCGCCGGTCTACAGGTTTGAAGATAACGATTACCCTGAAGGATGGATAGAACACATGAACTTACATGAATATCAGGCCAAACAGCTGTTTGCCCGGTATGGCTTACCGGCTCCGGTGGGTTATGCCTGTACTACCCCGCGTGAAGCAGAAGAAGCCGCATCTAAAATCGGTTCCGGCCCGTGGGTAGTTAAATGTCAGGTTCACGCTGGTGGCCGTGGTAAAGCGGGCGGTGTGAAGGTTGTTAAGAGCAAAGAAGAGATTCGTGCGTTTGCTGAACATTGGCTCGGCAAGCGTCTGGTGACCTACCAGACAGATGCGAACGGCCAGCCGGTTAACCAGATCCTGGTCGAAGCGGCGACCGACATCGCGAAAGAGCTGTACCTGGGTGCGGTGGTTGACCGTAGCTCCCGTCGCGTGGTGTTCATGGCATCTACCGAAGGCGGCGTGGAAATTGAAAAAGTGGCGGAAGAGACCCCGCACCTGATCCACAAAGTGGCTATCGACCCGCTGGCGGGCCCAATGCCTTATCAGGGTCGCGAGCTGGCGTTCAAGCTGGGTCTGGAAGGCAAGCTGGTTCAGCAGTTCACCAAGATCTTCATGGGCCTGGCGACTATCTTCCTTGAGCGCGATCTGGCGCTGATCGAGATCAACCCGCTGGTGATCACCACCCAGGGCGACCTGATCTGCCTCGACGGCAAGCTGGGCGCTGACGGCAACGCGCTGTTCCGCCAGCCGGATCTGCGCGAAATGCGCGACCAGTCTCAGGAAGATCCGCGTGAAGCACAGGCTGCTCAGTGGGAGCTGAACTACGTGGCGCTGGATGGCAACATCGGCTGCATGGTTAACGGTGCGGGCCTGGCGATGGGCACCATGGACATCGTTAAGCTGCACGGCGGTGAGCCGGCGAACTTCCTTGACGTGGGCGGTGGCGCAACCAAAGAGCGCGTAACCGAAGCGTTCAAAATCATCCTCTCTGACGACAACGTTAAAGCGGTACTGGTTAACATCTTCGGCGGCATCGTTCGTTGCGACCTGATTGCAGACGGCATCATCGGTGCGGTAGAAGAAGTGGGTGTTAACGTTCCGGTGGTTGTGCGTCTGGAAGGTAACAACGCTGAACTCGGCGCGAAAAAACTGGCTGACAGCGGCCTGAATATTATTGCAGCGAAAAGTCTGACGGATGCAGCTCAGCAGGTTGTTGCCGCAGTGGAGGGGAAATAATGTCAGTTTTAATTAATAAAGATACCAAGGTTATCTGCCAGGGCTTCACCGGTAGCCAGGGGACTTTCCACTCCGAACAGGCGATTGCCTACGGCACGCAGATGGTTGGCGGCGTAACGCCAGGTAAAGGCGGCACCACGCACCTCGGCCTGCCGGTGTTCAACACCGTGCGTGAAGCGGTAGAAGCGACGGGCGCAACCGCGACCGTGATCTACGTTCCGGCACCGTTCTGCAAAGACTCCATTCTGGAAGCGATCGACGCAGGCATCAAGCTGATCATCACCATCACCGAAGGCATCCCGACCCTGGATATGCTGACCGTGAAGGTGAAGCTGGACGAAGCAGGCGTGCGCATGATCGGCCCGAACTGCCCAGGCGTGATCACTCCGGGCGAATGCAAAATCGGCATCATGCCTGGCCACATTCACAAGCCGGGCAAAGTGGGCATCGTTTCCCGTTCCGGTACCCTGACCTATGAAGCTGTTAAGCAGACCACGGACTACGGCTTCGGCCAGTCCACCTGCGTGGGCATCGGCGGTGACCCAATCCCGGGATCTAACTTCATCGACATCCTGAAGCTGTTCCAGGAAGATCCGCAGACCGAAGCGATCGTGATGATCGGCGAGATCGGCGGTAGCGCGGAAGAAGAAGCGGCTGCTTATATCAAAGAACACGTGACCAAGCCAGTCGTGGGCTACATCGCGGGCGTGACCGCGCCGAAAGGCAAGCGTATGGGCCACGCGGGCGCGATCATCGCCGGTGGTAAAGGTACGGCTGATGAGAAGTTTGCTGCGCTGGAAGCCGCAGGCGTGAAGACCGTTCGCAGCCTGGCGGATATCGGCGAAGCACTGAAATCCATCATTAAGTAAGTCCTCTCTGCTCCCCGAACGGGGAGCGATGAAGTATAAAAATGTCCGTTTCGACATGGTTGGCCGCTGTAAAGCGGCCTTTTTTATTGCCTGCGTCTGGCGACGAGAGTGAACTTGTAGTCGTCGGTATTGAACACGTTGCGGCTGTATTCAAACACCCGTCCGTCTTTCAGGAACCCGCGGGAGACTTTTTCCAGGATCGGCTTTGCCGGATCGAGCGACAGCGCGGCGATCGCCTCCTCTGACGGCATGATCGGCATCAGCTCCTGCTCGCTGCGATCGATAACCAGCTTTTTGATCTGCTCAACGTAGTGATATTTCGAATTCTCCATCACTTCCCAGGTGAGGTCGGGAAACATGGCCAGCGGCATCCATGTCTCCTCCAGGTTCACCGGCTTCTGCTTGATGAAACGCACGCGCTTAACGTGCCAGACCTTATCTTCCACGCTAACCGCTAATGTTGCCGCCAGCCGCGCATCGGCTTTCACCACTTCAAAGATTTTGACATCACTGTGCGTATCGACATGACGATCCGCCAGCTTTTCGTAAAAGCCGGTGAGCTGATAAATATCGTAATTGACGCGCTCCTCTTTTTTTACATAAGAGCCGCTGCCCTGAATACTTTCGATGATCTGCTCATCGGCGAGCAGTTTCAGGGCCTGCCGCACGGTGACGCGGCTGACGCGAAACGCCTCCTGAAGACTGGACTCCGTCGGCAGCGCGTCTCCGGGTTTTAATTCCCCGGCGTTGATTTTCTCGCGGAACGCATCGGCTATCTGCCGGTACATCGGTTTGTTGCCCATTTTATCGCGCCTGCTTAATACCTTTTCAGGGAATTATGCATTCAACTGATGATTTGTAAATAATACCTGTCTCTTATACACATCTGACGCTGCCGACGACGGA